>NZ_JADBSA010000260.1:0-18840 GCF_020246945.1 Microcystis sp. M113S1
AACATCCTTAAAAGGGGACTAAGTACGGTAGGGCATACCGGAACCTTCGATGCTCGATCCAATAAACGCTTGGGGAGAGAATACCTCTACTTTTTCAGAAGCAATTCTGTCTAAGCAAGTAATCTCTGTGAACCAAGAATTCCCGTCTCTTTAGAGCGGGGAGTGTCAATCGTCGCCCTAGATGCTACTCAGTACTATAGTTCAGAGAAAATTAGTTGTCCTTGTTGCTCAAGCCGCACCTCAAAACAGGGAAAGATAACCTATCAAATCAGGAGAAAGGTAAAATTGGCTAAAGATTTAGTTTATCAAGCAGCCAAAAATGCTTTGATCAAAGATAATTGGTTAATTACTCATGACCTTTATACGATAAGTTTTGGAGGGGTGAATATGGCTGTCGATTTAGGCGCAGAAAAGCTGATTGCTGCGACTAAAGATCATCAAAAGATTGCCGTAGAAATTAAAAGTTTTTTAGAGGGGTCTTCAGCGATCTCAGAATTTCATACTGCTCTAGGACAATTTATTAATTATCGGGCGGTTTTAAAGAGAAAAGTTCCGGATAGGGTTTTGTTTTTAGCTATTCCTAGTTTTACTTACGACACTTTTTTCTCTTTAGATTTTACCCAATTAATGATTAGAGAAAACCATTTAAAATTAATCATTTTTTCGCCAAATCAGGAGGTAATTTTAACATGGATAAATTAGCAAAATATCGTCAATTAGTCAAAAATATTCTTTCAGAATATACTCAATATAAACCTACTTGTAATGATTTAGAGATTCAAGCTATTTTTGATGAACAAAAAGAACATTATCAGGTCGTTACCTTTGGGTGGGAAGGCGAAAAGTATGTACATTATTGTCTCATTCATATTGATCTCAAGTCTGATAAAATTTGGATTCAATGGAATATGACAGAACAAGATATTGCTGAAGATTTAGTTAGACTAGGTGTTCCTAAAAAAGATATTGTCATTGGCTTTCATCCTCCTGTACTTCGACAATTGACGGATTATGCAGTAGGATAGACTCGTTTATCCTACTGAAATAGATCGCGGTTAGCTGTCTGGTTCTTGGAGCTTATCTGTTGGTGACTTTGCTTTTTTTGATAGGATGCCTTTTACTTTTGTTGCGGCTAAACCTAGTCCGAGTAAACCTAAACCCAAGATATTAGACGGTTCAGGAACACTCTGCGGCGGCTGCGCGACAGATTTTATTGCAAGATGATCAAATTCAAGTACATCTTCTGTAGATGGAACTGCCGTTATATTTTCAAATCCTATTGAGGAAATCGATTCTCCTTGTAGTGCATCAATACGCAAGTAAGCATTACGTTGGAAGTTAGCTGACTTCCAATTTACTCCTGCAAGCTGTTCGATTGTTTGTGAAAAAGGTATACCATTGATTAAGAGTCGATGATCTGTTATTGGATTATCTGGTGCAGATGGTGGGGGATTTAAAGACTGGAAACCTGACAGCCCTATTCCCACTGATATAATGCTATTGCTAAAATTAAGCGTAGTAAGTTTTGCACATTCTGTACTCGGACAAAACACACTATTACTCAATTGATTACTAGGAATATTAAATAATGTGTGTTGACCATCCCAGCTTTGAGAAACTTGATTTGAAAGATCAGGAAGACTTGTAATCGTTGATGTAGAAACTCCTCCAGAATATGTAATGCTTAAACCAGGAATTAGAGTTTTGTCTTCAAAATCCTCAATTGTATATCCTGTGATACCTACATTTTGATTGAGGATTGTAGGGTCAGATGAGAATACAGTAGATGGAAAAAAAGTAATGCTTACTGCTTGAGCAGAATTTACACCACTTAAGGATAACAGTATAGAACCAGTAACCGTTGTGACAAATGCGTGAAAAATTAGACGATTCATGATGAATTTTCTCCTTAATTTGATTACTTCAAAACTTTGACAATTGAACTAAAATAGATCACTCTTCAAAAAAACTCAGCCCTAATTAAATTTGAGACCTTAATTGTGGAGAACTGATTTTCTCCAGATATGCTGGCAAATCATCCAGAGAAAGCAATGTCAAAAAACTTAACTTAGTTTCATTGACTTTCTCCAAAAAACCCAACACCTTTCCCTCAGACATCTCAGCATTAATCTCAACAAAAACATAACCAACTCTGTCCGATAAAACCTCCTCAGAAATCTCAATAAAATCCTCACCCGGCATCACAGGACAACATTCTACTTTTCCCTTATCCCTCACCACCAAATCCGCTACAGCTAAACGAGATCGCATGATGGGATTCCAACTATCACTCGCTTCCAAATCTGTGGCAATACCCAGAGACCGTAAGCAACAGTTGACCGCATACACAGCCAAAGTATTGAGATACACTTGTTCTGCTAGAGCAAAATCAGAATGTTGTTGACAAAAGTAATCCGCGATTTCATGGGCTTCCCTTCCTAGAGCAATCAAAAATACAGAACTATGATTAATTCCTGTAGGCATTATCTTGATTTCCCCCCATCGGAAGCTTAAATTTTCCACAAGAATCCCTGCAAACTCAGCCAGTGAGTTTTTCAAAAGCTATTCACCTCCTTAAAAAATTACAAATAAGACAGAATTTCCTGTCCGATTAAAGGCGCAACCGTCTTCATCTGGCGCAAGAAAAAATTCTTCACCACCGCCACCGTCAAGCTAAAAGAATCCGCAATCTCCTGCCAAGATCGCGCCTCCAATCGCGCCCTCAAAATTGCCTTCAAAGTCGCCTTCGGGCAATTATGGACATGATGGCGAGACAACAACTCCGGATCAGACTCAATATACTCAGCGATCAACTCCGACAAACAAAGCTGTTCCTCTGGCCGAGCCAAATTCTCAAAGACAACAGACTCACCGCTCACCTGCTGTAGAGGCGATACCGATAAAGTTGCCCTTGCCAGATCCAGAAAAACGCGATCGCCCAAAGCCCGATTAGCCCTTCTTAGCCCAGATAACCGACAGAGAACCGCCAACCAGACAAAGTTTTGCTGATTAATCGCGATCCCTTTAACCTGCAACGTTAACCAGAATCCCAGCCCAACCTTACCGACTTGACTAACCATTGCCGTCAGTTGGTACTTGCGACGAATCAGTTGCTGCTTTTGCGCCCTGATCAGCGGGTCAAGGGTTTCAGCATACGCCTCTCGCAACAGAATATCCAGCCGATAGTTGACCCAATCCAGAAAATTGCCCCGGTCAGGATCGAACTGGTCGAGGTGGAAAGCAACTCAACATAACGTTCGATTAACCGCATCCTCATAGACCTCTACAGAATAATGACCTCGACCCCGTAGCCGACCCGATAATCGCAGAGCATCAAGTAACCGAGCGATCGCGGCTTGCTGTTGCAAACCCACTGTCCTAGAACAGGAACGCGCTTGCATGGCGAGGTATTGCAGCTCATCATCATCGGTTTGCTTCAGGGAAGTTCCCCGATGGCGATGGGAGGCCATGGAATTCAAACGAACTTCAGAAGAGGAGAAACAGGGTTGGGTTAACGGCATAGATGATGTTCTCAACTGCTTTCATAAAAGAAATCACCTCAAACTCCTGCGAACGTCTCAAGTTGTTACAAAACTTTATATTTTAGAAATTTAATTGACGGTCAACCCCCTGATTGACTAAAGCGATTTCTTGGAATGAATATCCCGGCAGCCTCCATTAACGGTGCGTTCACTGGCGCTAGCGACACCCTACCTCGATCAATTTTGCTACATTCTGAATTTGGAATTGCTGGCCAACACCTGATCTTGTTGGCTCTGTGAAAGTCTGGGACTACAATAGAGAAAAGTGACAATTTTTGCCAGAGTGATCACCGAGGACTAATAAAGAATGACGGCTATCCTAGGGAAACCTGCCACGCTCAACACTCCGATTCTGCACCGTCTTGCCAATGGTTTAACGATTATTGCCGAAAGTCAACCGGTAGAAGCGGTTAATCTCAATGTCTGGCTGCAGGTCGGCTCGGCCTTAGAATCGGATCAGATCAATGGGATGGCTCATTTTCTCGAACACATGGTTTTTAAGGGAACCCGTAACTTAGACAGTGGTGAATTTGAACGGGCGATCGAATCGAGGGGAGCGGTGACTAATGCCGCTACTAGCCAAGAATACACCCATTATTACATTACCACTGCCCCGCAGGACTTCGCCCATCTGGCCCCGCTCCAGCTAGAAGTGGTTTTAGAAGCTTTAATTCCCGATGAAGCTTTTGAGCGGGAAAGACAGGTTATTTTAGAAGAAATTCGTCGTTCTCAGGATAATCCCCGTCGTCGCACTTTTTATCGCACCATGGAGACTTGTTTTCAAGTTTTACCCTATCGTCGTCCGGTGTTGGGGCCGACGGAAGTGATTGAAAATCTTACTCCTCAACAAATGCGCGATTTTCATCGGACTTGGTATCGTCCCGAATGGATGACGGTGGCGGTGGTGGGTAATTTGCCTGTGGATGATTTAATGGCTATTGTGAGGGATTCTCTAGATGCTTTAGGCAGTAAGGGCAATTCTGGGCTTATTTCCCATCCTATCGCTAATCTACAGCCCGAAGCTCCTTTTAACCAGATTATCCGTCAAGAATACGAGGATGAAAATTTGCAGCAGGCCCGCTTAATCCTATTTTGGAAAGTGCCGGGGTTGAGAGACTTAGAAAAAACCTATCCTCTCGATGTTTTAGCGGCTATTCTCGGTCAGGGCAAGGTATCGCGATTATTTCAGTCTCTGCGCCAAGAAAAGGGCTTAGTTTCCCAAATAACTGCCAGTAATATGTCCCAGACAGTGCAAGGGGTGTTTTCCGTGTCGGCCCAATTAGCCTCGGAAAATATCGAGCAAGTGGAGAGAGAGGTATTAGCACAGATTGAACAAATTCAACAGGAAGCTGTGACAGTTTCTGAACTGGAAAGAGTCAAAACCCAAGTGGCCAATCGGTTTATTTTTAGCAACGAAAGACCGAGCGATCGGGCCAACCTTTACGGTTATTATCATACTCAGATCGGTGATTTACAACCGGCTTTTTGTTATCCCCAACACATTGAAGCTCTCACTTTAGAGGACATTCAAAATGCCTCTCAAGAGTATTTAAATCCCAACGCTTACGGTGTGGTTGTGGTGAGACCAATTCAGTGAACAGGGAATGGGGAAATGGGGAAATGGGGAAATGGGGAAATGGGGAAATTTCAACCAAAACCCTAACACCCTAACACCCTAACACCCTAACACCCCAACACCCGACTCCTGACTCCTGAATTCTGATAAACCATGTGGACTCAAATTGCTCGACATATTACCCAAACCACGGAAAAACCTTTTGAAATTGAGAAAAGTCGTCCCGTTAGTGGTGGCTGTATCAATCAGGGTTATGCCGTCACTGGCAATGGTTTAATTTATTTCGTTAAGATTAACCAAGCGAACCAAGAGGCCATGTTTGCTGCCGAAGCTTTAGGATTAAAGCAAATTCACGCGACCAAGACTATCAGGGTTCCGGAGCCAATTTGTTGGGGAATTGCCGAGAAATCTAGTTATTTGGTGCTAGAGTGGCTAGAATTCGGCGGTGGCAATAGTCAAAGCTGGGAAAAAATGGGGCGAAATTTAGCTCGTTTACATCAAGTTTCCCTGTCCGATCGCTTTGGTTGGCAGTGTAATAATACCATTGGTTCTACTCCCCAGATTAATACCGTTAGTAACAGTTGGGCGGATTTTTTCGCTCATCAGCGTATTGGCTATCAATTAAGACTTGCGAAGGAGCGCGGCGGCAATTTTCCCGACGAGGATCAAGTTATTCCCGCTATTAGCGAGATTTTGAGTCAGCATCAACCCCATCCCTCCCTCGTCCATGGTGATTTGTGGTCGGGAAATGCGGCCATTACCGTCGATGGGGAACCGGTAATTTTAGACCCTGCCACCTATTGGGGAGACCGGGAGGTGGATTTAGCCATGACGGAACTTTTTGGCGGTTTTCCGGCGGCTTTTTATCGGGGTTATAACGATGTTTTCCCCCTCGATGGCGGTTATCAACAGCGCAAAACTCTTTACAATCTCTACCACATTCTCAATCACTTTAATTTATTTGGTGGTGGTTATGCTTCCCAGGCCAATCGGATGTTACAGGAAATTCTTTAAGGGTTTTACTTGTGAATCTTTGCTGAGGATAAATTATGTCTATTCGAGAAAATACTGTGATGAAAACTCCAGCGACAAAAGTATGTAACGATGCAGAGTTTATGGCGTTACCCGACGATGGTAATCGTTACGAATTGGTCAAGGGAGAGTTAACTAATATGGGTAATTCTGGGGCTTTACACGGTTATATTGCCATTCTTTTAAGTGCTGCTTTATTCGGTTTAGTAACATCTCGAAAACTAGGTGTATTATTGGACTCCAGCACTGCTTTTACTATGAAAAATGGCAATAAACGTTCTCCCGATATAGCTTTTTTTGCCAAGGAACGTCTGCAAGGATTGGAAGAATTGCCGACGGGTTTTCTAGAAGGTGCGCCAGATTTAGTGGTAGAAATTCTCTCTCCTGGCAATACAGTGGCAGAAATTGAGGACAAAATTGCCGAATATTTTGCCAATGGTACTCGTTTGCTCTGGGTTATCAGTCCGGGTCAACACTATGTCTTAGTTTATCGTTCTGGGTACGAACCGCAGCGATTATTAACATCAGGAGATTTTCTGGAGGGGGAAGAGGTGGTTCCGGGGTTCACTTTTCCGGTGGCTGATTTGTTTCAAAAACTATCTTTTTGAATCTTTCTTCTCAACAAATCGGCTAATAAATCGGCGCTATCACTAATGGCTAGATGGGAAGCTTGTTGAGCCATGGCGGCCAATTTTTCGGGATTAGACCATAAATCGAGGACTAATTCGCTTAAAAACTGAGCAGTTAACTCATTTTGACGATAAAGATAAGCGGCTTGAGCTTCAGCGAAAACTTTGGCATTGTAGAACTGATGGTCTTCGGCAGCAAAAGGATAGGGAATTAAAATCGAAGGCGTACAAGTGATCGCTAATTCTGTTAAAGTGCCGGCTCCAGAGCGACTGATAGCCAGATTAGCTCTTTGCCATAATCCCGCCATATTGTCGTAAAAAGGCCGGGAAAAATAGTTAGAATGGCGCAAACTATCCGCTTCGGGGTCGTTTTCTCCCGTGAGATGCACGATATAAATTCCTTTTTCTAACCATTGGGGAGCGCTTTGCCGGACAATTTGATTAAGAGCCACGGCCCCTTGAGAACCACCGGCAACGACAATCAAAAAAGCAGTCTCTGGAATCGGTAAATCTAGGGACTGGGGAATGAGAAACTGCTCTCGTACTGGTGTACTAACCCAAGTGGTGCGAGTGCCGGGTAAATAGCTGGCGGTTCCCTGAAAACCGAGGGCGACCGTATCGCACCAGCGACCGAGAACTTTCGTGACTTTGCCCGGTATGTAGTTAGATTCGTGTAGGATGACGGGAATATTGGCTAAACGAGCCGCTAAAATGGTCGGGCCTGCGATATAACCCCCGGTGGTAAAAACTGCCGCTATCTGACGTTTTTTGATTAAACTACGCACTTGCCAAATGGCCCGCAGTTGACTGAACAGAATCTTGAGAGTTTTTAACCCCAAACGGGTTTGAAATCCCTCAATGGGAATGGTGTGCAGGGGATAGGTTTTTGGAACTAAGGACTGTTCGAGACGGTCTGGAACTCCTAACCATTCAATCTCGTAATCCGGCAAGCGCTCGGCCAGGGCCAAAGCGGGAAATAAATGACCACCAGTACCACTAGCGGCAATCAATAGACGGGTTGGAGTGCGTGCCATAATTCGAGAGAGGGAAAATTCAGCCCTAGAATGAAATAATCTACCATAGTTATTGATCGATCCTTACACAAACTATCACTAATGCGTAACTTGAACACAATCCCCGATAAATTTTTTCGTCAATCCCTCAATTTTTCCCTATCGTTGCTGTTAGGTTTGGGGTTAACTTTCACCCTCGCTACCGGCCTGCGAGCCGAAAAGCCAGAAACTGCTCCGGCTAATTTAAAAACGCTTATCTCCAAAATCGAAACGGCGGCTAACGAGCGAGATATCAAGCAATTAATGGAGTTTTATAGTCCGAAATTTACTAATTCCGATGGCTTGACCTACGAAAAAACTAAAAAGGTTTTAACTCATTTTTGGGAACGTTATAACAATCTAAAATACACCACGACTCTCGAATCTTGGAGTCGTTCCGGTGATAAGTTAACGGCCAATACAATTACTAAAATTACCGGGACGGGAAAGGTGCAGGGACGAGTGGTGGGAATGAATGCTACGATTCGTTCTCGTCAACAATTTCAAGGCAATAAACTTGTTTATCAGGAGATTTTAAGCGAGAGAGTCGAGTTAAGCACGGGCAAAAATCCCCCCAGTGTTCAAGTGAGAATTCCCGAAAGGGTGAAAGTGGGTCAAGAATTTGATTTTGATGTGATTATCCGCGAACCTTTAGGGGATGATTTATTGGCCGGAACGGCGATCGATGAGAAAGTAGATATTGAGCGTTATATTAATACAAAGCCTCTAGAATTGGAATTATTACAGTCCGGCGGTTTATTTAAGCGGGTAAAAGCCCCGGCAACACCGGAAAATCGTTGGTTATCGGCGATTTTAATTCAAGGAGATGGGATTGTTGTCGTTACTCAACGGGTTAAGGTAGAAAAGTAATTTTTATCTGGGTTTTGCTGAAAAAGCTTGTTGGTGGGGTGTAGGGTTTTATTCCCCCCCTTCACTCCAATGACTGGCACTTTCAGGCAATTTAATCCTTATTTTTGCCGTTTTTTAACCCTCAAAAATTAATTATGCAAGAGGTTTAATAAATACTCTGATTAACCATAGAGGTGGGAAACATCGCTCGTCCATACTTTAAATTTTGTTAAATTTACTTGACCAAAAGACGTTGTTAGGGAGGCATCGACGGCATCTAAGCCGCGAGTCATTAAAATCCGCCCGATTCTGGGGGTGTTATGACGAGCATCAAAGGTGTACCATTGATGGTCTAAATAAACTTCAAACCAAGCACTAAAATCCATCGGTAGAGGTTGGGGAGAAATACCGATATCTCCGAGATATCCGGAGGCATAACGGGCGGGAATATTTAAGCAACGGCAAAAAGTCAAAGCTAGATGGTTAAAATCGCGACAAACCCCCGTTCTTTCCCGATAGACATCATAGGCGGTTTTCGTCACCCGCGCGTATTCGTAACCAAAACGAATGTGACTATGAACCCAATCACAAACCGCTTGTACCCTTGCCCAACCGGGGGGAGTTTGTCCGAAAAGTTCCCAGGCAATTTCCGAAAGCAAATCTACTTCACAATAACGGCTACTCATTAGGTAGGGAAAAACTTGGGTTGGTAACTCTGCTAAAGGAATTTCTTGGGCATTCCAATTAACGATATCGGGTTTCCATTCATTCTCGATAACTGCTTCATTGTGAATGCGTATCTGTCCGTCGGGTAAAATTAGACGACTGGTTCGATTACCGAAGCTATCTAAAAATTCTTCTATTTTTGTTGCCGGTTCCACCTGCAAATTTTCCGATTGTCTAACTTGATTTAAAATTGAGGGATGTAAATAAAGTTTTAACAACATGACCACGGGTAAGGGGGCATCAAAGCCAAATTCATAACCAACACGGATTAACATTAGGACTCCTATCTAGATAGTAATTTTGTCGGGATTTGTCGGGATGAAACGCAAATAATCGCCAGACTGAAAAAAGTTATGCCCGACTACTTGGTTAAAAGTTTGAGGAGAAAGTAATGGCCGGGCTGAAAACCGATAAGCTTTGTACAGAGTTACTTTTATTATAAACCGCCTCAACTAAAAGCTTTGTAACTTTGAAGACAAGCCATCGGGAGGATTCGCTCTATCGAAAAGAGTCGGGGGTGGATGGTTCCTCTAATAGACGGATTTCCATGGGGATGTAGGCCAGTTTAGCAAAAATCTTTTGTTGATGACTGACGGGCCACCATTCGTAAAGAAAAATTTCTAAAGGTCGCCAGAGGGCCACCCAACCACTAATTAATAATCCTTCTTCTAAGAAGTGAATAAATGTATCGCTGCCAAAACGACTAATTAATTCGCTGAGACTCAAACAAACAAAAAGAAAGGCGAGACCAATTATCAAAGATATGCGTCCTTGTCGCCAAATTGTGCGTAATTTTCTTTGTTCTCCCTGTTGGCGATAGTCAAAATAATTATGTAAAGCTGCGGGTAACAGATGTCGGGCGGTATTCTGTTCGTTACTGGGAAGATAAAAGACTAATTTAAGGGGGGTATTTAGGGGGAATTCATCCACAGAGTTAATAATATAGTTTTCGGCGTTATCGTCTAAATCTCTATCTAAGAATGGCGAAGGATCGAGAGAATTAAAGACTTGCTGTAACTGATTAAGTTTAATTTCAATTAAGTAAGTTCCTTCCTCCTCTCGATAATAGGATTGTAATTTATTTACCAGTTTAGACATTAGTTATTAATGTTAAGCAAATGGGGTGAACTGACACAACTAAAATCTACTACTAGAAGTTACTTCATCTTGCTCATACAGGCTGAGAATTGAGCTATCTGTGAGAATATTTTAGCTGTATCAGTCCCAGATAATTAATTTAATTTATCGACCAAAACCAGCGTACCAAAAATAGGTGGCCATCGGGATTACTGTGGCTAAAACCAGTAAAACTATCACCCAAATTGTGGCGCTTTTATCGTCAGTTTCTTCTGCGGTAGTAAAGGTACTTTCGATATTAATTGTCGCTACTTCCGGCGGACCGGGATCCGCTTCTCCAGAAAGTACCGCCGTTAGACGACGACTAGCATCGAGTAAAGCTTGATTATATTTTCCCCCATCTTTGAGGGGAACTGCCATAGTTTCCGAGAGGATACTATCAGCAATAGCATCGGTTAATAGGGGTTTTGCTTCCTCCCCAACCCGCATAGCAGTTTTATTGGTTAAAGTATCAAGGACGATGATAGTTTGATTGGCACGATCTTCGGGGTTAGGATACCATTCTCTCAGGATATCATCGGCTAAATTGTCAATTTTTTGACCGTAATCCAAGCGCCGGACTACCACCATTCTCACTTCCTGTCCGGTTTTTTCGGCGAGGTTTTTCAGATCTTTATTTAATTTTCCTTCGTTAGCGGCACTAATGGCCGAAACGGGATCGACCACATAAGTGGGCGCTCCGGAGCTTAAAATAGGGAGGTCATAGACTCCCATGGCAGCAGCCGGTGATAGGGAAACACCCAAGGCTACACAGCAGGAGAGAAGGAGAGAAGCTAATAATTTGAGCATATTGATTCGGTAAAATTCCTATAGAACATAATAGGGGAAAAGTTTCCTGTTTTTTGAGTCGGGAAACGGGAAGTGGGGAAGTGGGGAAGTGGGGAAGTGGGGAAGTGGGGAAGTGGGGAAGTGGGGTGATGGGGAAAATCAACTAACACCCTAAAACCCTACAACCTCAACACCCAAACTTTTTTAACTGATAACTGATAACTGATAACTGATTATGAGTGATTTTGAGGAACTAGAGTCTAAAAAACGGGAAAAAGCCCTAGAAATGCAGGCATATCGCGATAATTTGCTCTCGCGGGTGACAAGATTACTAATTTCTCAAGATATCCACTTGGCGATCGATCATACCCTAGAACTGCTCTGTCAATTTACCCAGAGTGCGCGCTGTTACATTATTCAATATTCCACCTGTCGTCAGCAGTGGAGTATGGTTTATGAATACTGTCACCCCGACTATCCGCAAGTTATCCCGATTCGGGAACAATCACAAAATCTCTCGACGGAAACCTTTCCCTGGTTTTCTGAACAATTATTAAACGGTATTCCAGTTAAACTGAACTCTTTAGACGATTTACCCGCTACTGCTATCCCTGAAAGAACTATTCTCGCTCATAGTTCTACTCCCTGTCTCTTAATCGTTCCCATGTGGGATAGTTGTGGGGTAACGGTGGGTTATCTGGGATTGGATGCAAGTGCAGAAAAGCAATGGACGAAGGAAGATGTCACCTTTGTCCGGTTGGTGGGAGAATTAATTGCGATCGCACAAAGTAGATATGAAGCGGAAAAAGGATTAAAAGAGGCTAAAGAAGCGGCAGTTAAGGCAAATAAAGCTAAAAGTGAGTTTCTAGCTAACATGAGCCACGAATTACGCACTCCTCTTAATGCTATCTTGGGTTTTACTCGCTTAATATCCCGGGATAGCAGCGTCAGCAGTGAATATCGGCAATATTTGGAAATTGTCAATCGTAGCGGAGAACATTTATTAGAGTTAATCAACGATATTCTAGAAATGTCGAAGATAGAAGCGGGAAGAACGGTTTTTAATCCTAGTAATTTTGATTTATACGCTCTTTTAGATAATATTGCCGAAATGCTACGCTCACAAGCGCAGGCAAAAGCTTTAAGCTTAATTTTTGATCGCAGCTCCGAGCTGCCTCAATATATATGTACTGATGAAAGTAAATTGCGACAGGTGTTAATCAATCTCTTGGGTAACGGATTGAAGTTTACTGAGTCGGGAGGGGTAACTCTCCGGGTAAAATTAGGGGAGAAAAGAGAAGATTATCAGCGATTGGTCTGGGAAATTGAAGATACAGGCGCAGGAATCGCTCCAGAGGAGATTTATAAGCTATTTCAACCCTTTAACCAAACGGAAACGGGACGAAAATCCCAACAGGGGACAGGATTGGGTTTACCTATCAGTAAAAAATTTGTTGAGTTGATGGGAGGTGCGATCGGAGTTAGTAGTATTCTGGGTCAAGGAAGTATTTTTAGTTTTGATATTCAGGTGGGTTTGGTGGGAGAAAATGAGATTAAAACCGAAACCAATAGGGCAAAAGTTATCGCTTTAGCCGAAAATCAGCCTAAATATCGCATATTAGTCGTCGATGATCGACCAGAAAGCCGTTTGCTGTTGCTGAAACTCCTGGCTACCCTAGGATTATCCGTGCAAGAGGCCGCTAATGGTCAAGAAGCGATCGCAATTTGGCAAGCATGGCAACCTCATCTTATCTGGATGGATATGAGAATGCCAGTGAAAAACGGTTACGAAGCAACTAGGGAAATTCGGCAGTTAGAGGCTGATAATCGCGGAAAAACGGTGATAATTGCCCTAACTGCCAGCGCTTTTGAAGAGGATCGCGCCTTGGTTATTGCCGCCGGTTGTGATGATTTCGTGCGTAAACCTTTCCGAGAGGAAGTTATCTGGCAAAAAATGAGCGAATATCTAGGATTAAAATATATTTATGCCGATAATGAGCCAAATCAACCCAATTATTCGCCTGTTTTCCTCGATTCCCTGCAATCGCTATTAAAATTAATCAGTCCCGTCTGGATTAGACAATTGCAACAAGCAGCGCGAGAATGTGATGATGAAAAAATTATCGCCCTAACCGCAGAAATTCCCGCCGATTATGCTATCCTTGCCCAAGGTTTACAACAGTTAGCCGGAGAATTTTCCTTTGATGCGATCGAAACCATAATTAGAGATTTAAACATATCTTAAGAGAGTATTTTATCTATATCTCAAAAACGTGATATTCTAAAGGCATAAATCCCTAAATATGGCAATTTTAAAAGATGAAACTGTTAAAAATGCTCATCGGCACTTGGTTAATACTGCCGATTTTTTCTGTTCAAGCTCAAGTCCCCTCGCTTCCCCCAATTAAGCAAAATTCCCCCAATCTTGGTGATCTACCCAATGATCCCACCCAGCAGAAAAATTGGCTTTGTAACCGAGGAGATCAACGCATTGCTGTGGCTGCCAAAGAAGAGAAAGGTTGGAAAGAATTAATTGAAAAACAAGGTTGGCAATGTGGTGAAGGAAATACCGATATACCCGATCAAACTCTCGGCTTTTCCTGTGAACCAGAACAAACCCTCGGCCTCTTGACAGTTTACTGGTTAAATGGTAGTAATGGTCAACAACAATTAAGCCAATGGCGAGATAAATTAGCAGCACAACAGGGGATGGTTTGTACCATCAATAACGTGCGGTTATTCGATACTCAAGAAAATATACCCAATCCATTACAACCATGATTAAATTAGCAGTTTTACCTCAATCTATCCTCCTAGGTATCAGTTTACTATTCAATAATTCTCTGCCCTTACTTGCCCAATCTACACCCCTGAGCGTGGATAATTTAAGAAACACCGTCTATAATATTCCCAATCGGGGTTCCGTAATTGTCAGCGATGGTATTTTTCAATCCAATGAGGGACAGATTTTAGGAGTGCAAGTCAGTCGAGAAGCTTTGATGGGGGACTATAATAATGATCAAAGGACTGATGGGATTGCCGTGTTAAGAGTGATTACCAGAGATCAACAGCAATTACATTATTTAGCCCTAGTGATTGATAATAACGGTACTGCCACTAACACCGATACTGTCCTGTTAGCAGATCGAGTAATTGTCGATAATCTGAGTGCCAAAGATGGTATGATCACCGTCAACATGAGAAGATTTCTCCCCCGGGATCCTTCCTGTTGTCCGTCGGGAGTTATCACCCAACAATTTGCGATTAATCCTAGTATTAATCAATTGACTTTACTGAGTACCAACGAAAGTCAACCCACCACCCCAAATGTGCAGGTAGTTCCCGCTTCTCCCCTGAGAATTAATAATAATAATCTCCCCTTTCAACCTCCTGCTGGGGCCATCCAAATCCGCTTTTAACCTTGTTTTTGGTGCGTTACGCTGCCCTAACGCACCCCACCTTTTTACTTAACAAAAAATGGCCTACAAATATCCCATCCAACGCTGGTATATTGCCGCAGCTAATCCCGAAAAAATCGAGGGGTTAGCGCGAGAAATGGGACTATCATCGTTATTAGCAACTATCTTAATTAATCGCGGTATTGATACCCCAGAAATAGCTAAAACTTATATAGATCCTGAAGTGGATAGCTTACCCTCTCCCCTGGGAGAATTTCCCGATTTAGAAAAAAGTGTCAATTTATTAGTAAAAGCGATCGCTAGAGGCGATAAAATTGCCATCTGTGGGGACTACGATGCCGATGGCATGACCAGTACATCTTTACTGCTAAGAGCCTTGAGACATCTCGGTGCGGACGTGAATCATGCAATTCCCAGTCGCATGAAAGAGGGATACGGAATCAATCAGCGCATTGTCGAAGAATTTGCCGAATCGGGAGTCGGATTGATTCTCACCGTTGATAATGGTATTTCCGCTCACGAACCGATCGCCCTAGCGATAGAATTAGGATTAAAAGTTATTATCACCGATCATCACGATCTGCCGCCAATTTTACCAAATGCCTCTGCTATTCTCAACCCAAAGTTATTAACCCCGAACTCTCCCTATCAGGGATTAGCGGGGGTGGGAGTCGCCTATATTTTAGCGGTGACAACTGCCCAAAAAATGGGTAAATTACAGGGATTAACCGAGTCATTATTAGCATTATTTACCCTAGGCACTATAGCAGATTTAGCCCCATTAATCGGGGTAAATCGTCGCTGGTTAAAACGGGGTTTAAGAAAATTACCCAAATCGCAATTAGTCGGGATTCAATCCCTGATGCAAATAGCGGGAATTAGCGAGGAACAAAAGCAATTACAACCGGATGATATTGGCTTTAAATTGGGACCGAGAATTAATGCAATTGGCAGAATTGGTGATCCCCAGATAGTTATTGAATTATTAACCACCGATGATGCGGGAATTGCCTTAGAAAGAGCGATGCAGTGCGAACAAATTAATCGTACCCGTCAAGAATTGTGCGAAAAAATTGAAGAAGAAGCGATTAAATTAGTCGAAGAAACGCCGATTCTTTGGCAAAAAGATCGAGTTTTAGTATTAGTCGAAAAAGATTGGCATCATGGGGTAATTGGTATTGTGGCATCCCGTCTAGTGGAACGCTACGGAGTGCCAGTTTTTATCGGTACTTACGAGGAAGAAGATACGGGTAAAATTCGCGGTTCTGCCAGAGGAATTGAAGAATTTCACGTTTTTGAAGCCCTGCAATTTTGCCAAGATTTACTAGGAAAATTTGGTGGTCATAAAATGGCGGGGGGTTTTAGTTTACCCACAGCTAATTTACTAGCATTTAAACAAAGATTAAGTCAATTTTCTCACAAAATTTTACAAATAGAACAATTAAAACCTTTAATTAAAATTGATACTATCATTGACTTTAAACAAATTACTCTCGAACTTTTTCAACAAATTGATAGTTTGCAACCCTGGGGAATTGGCAATGAATTACCCGTTTTTTGGACTCCTAACGTGCGGGTAGTGGAACAGAAAACTATCGGAAAAAATCATTTAAAATTATTACTAGCTCAAACCGATGATACCAGAATTAAGGCATTAGCTTGGCGTTGGGGCGAATATTGTCCTTTGCCAAATCGTTTAGATATTGCCTATAAACTAAAAGAAAATACTTGGAACGGCAATACAACTATAGAAATTGAATTAGTGGGAGTGCGATTACCCCAAGAAAATAATAATATTAAAAAAGCAATTTTTATGCACGCCGAAAAAATGTATCAATGTAGTTTTTGGGGTGATTTAAACGAGATTCGCATCAAAAATGAACAGGGCGATATTTTAGTCGTGCAGAAAGGGCAGCGAATTGGTTTATTAGGCAAAAATCGGCAACAAGCTAGAGAAGTCAACGTGACTGAACCCCGTTTTTATACTTTAATTAAAGTTGCCATCAAAGCTTTGGCTATCTAGGTCTGGCTGAATAAACCTAATACCAAATCCGTTTTTAATAGTGTGATTAACTCTCAAGTTATAAATTGTTTCTCCCTACACCCCACACCCCACACCCTTTGACGATGAACCAAACCATAGTGATCAAAATCGGTACTTCCAGTTTGACCGATAATGAAACTGGACAATTATCCCTCTCCACGATCGCCGCTTTAGTGGAAGTCCTCACCCGGTTGCGCGCTGCCGGTCATCGGGTGGTATTAGTATCTTCTGGTGCTGTGGGAGTGGGCTGCCGTCGTCTGGGAATACAGGAAAGACCGAAAAAAATCGCCCTCAAACAAGCGATCGCCGCCGTCGGTCAAGGTCGTCTGATGCGGATCTATGATGACCTCTTTACCAGTCTTGGTCAACCGATCGCCCAAATTTTGCTGACCCGTCCCGAATTAATGGAACGCACCTGTTATGTCAACGCCTATAATACTTTTCAGGCTTTGTTTGAATTAGGGGTGATTGCCATTGTCAACGAAAATGATACGGTGGCGATCGATGAGTTAAAATTCGGCGATAATGACACTTTATCAGCCCTTGTAGCCAGTTTAATCGAGGCTGACTGGTTATTTATCCTCACCGATGTGGATCGCCTCTACAGTGCCGATCCGCGGCTATTTCCCGAAGCTGCGGCCATTGCCCGGGTTACTCCCGCAGAATTAGCGCAACTATCGATCGATGCCGGTAGTAGTGGCAGTCAGTGGGGGACCGGGGGTATGGCGACTAAATTGGCGGCGGCCCGGATTGCCACCAGCGCCGGGGTAGAAATGGCGATTACTAGGGGAGGGCAGCCCAGCAATATCTTAAAAATTATGGCAGGAGAGGCGATTGGAACCCGTTTTGAGGCCCAAAAACGCAGTGATAACGCCCGCAAACGCTGGATCGCCTACGGACTAATGCCCATGGGTAAAATCTATCTCGATGCTGGGGCAATTCAAGCCATTTGTCAGGGGGGAAAATCTCTCCTAGCGGCCGGGATTACCAAAGTGGCAGGGGAATTTAGCGCCTCCGAATCGGTGCAATTGTGCGATCAAGAAGGCCGGGAATTGGCTAGGGGAATTGTTAATTATAGTAGTGAGGAGATCGATCGAGTTAAAGGTCAACATTCCGAGCGTATTGCCAGTTTATTAGGTTATATGGCTGCAGAAACCATTATTCATCGGGATAATCTCGTCGTTTTGAGTGCCTCGTCCACCACCTCGACCAATAAGAGATAATTCCGCCACTCAGAGCAAGTCCACCCAATGCCTTAAATGTAAAGAAATGTCTCAAAAAAACAACAAATTGTTAGACAAGCAAGAGAGTTAGACTAGGGATGTCCCCCGAAGTTCAACCCTGTGAGATTATAAATAAAGCGAAACTCAAAAATGTCTTTATTGCTGTTGGGAGAAACTTAATAATGCGAGACGCGGTAACTAGCCTGATTAGAAAATACGATGTCACCGGACGTTATCTCGATCGAGATGCGATCGATAATCTTAAACAATATTTCGCCTCGGGAACTGCCCGTCTAGCTGCCGCCGCCCTAATTAACGCTAATTCGGCGGCGCTCGTGCGTGGGGCGGCGATTCGTCTATTTGAAGAAGTTCCCGAATTGATCCGCGCTGGGGGTAATGCCTACACCACCCGTCGTTATTCTGCCTGTCTGCGGGATATGGATTACTATCTCCGCTATGCCAGTTATGCCCTAGTAGCTGCTGATACTAATGTTCTAGATGAGCGGGTACTGCAAGGACTGCGGGAAACCTATAATTCCCTCGGTGTTCCCATCGGTCCGACGGTGCGCGGTATCCAAATCATGAGCGAAATGATTCAAACCATGGCTCTTGATGCGGGTATTGCCGACACCTCTTTGATCGCTGAACCCTTTGATCATCTCACCCGCGAATTAAGCGAAGTGTCTATCTAATGCAGTTGTCAGTTATCGAAAATTTGGGTTAAAACCCCGTCGTTTTACGACGGCTTTAAGCTACAATGGAAAAAGCGA
The DNA here is from genome assembly GCF_020246945.1 of Microcystis sp. M113S1. Taxonomy (NCBI): domain Bacteria; kingdom Bacillati; phylum Cyanobacteriota; class Cyanophyceae; order Chroococcales; family Microcystaceae; genus Microcystis; species Microcystis sp. M113S1. Next base: position 18,768 of record NZ_JADBSA010000260.1, read on the forward strand.
TAACCAAGCTAAAAACTGAACCTTGACCACAGATAGTAGGGGGTTTCGTTCAGAAAAGACTTCAAATTCGGCC
>NZ_JADBSA010000261.1:0-11299 GCF_020246945.1 Microcystis sp. M113S1
GTTCCACCTTATTTCCTAGAAAGTTTTACTCGTTCAAGGCCGAATTTGAAGTCTTTTCTGAACGAAACCCCCTACTATCTGTTGTCAAGGTTCAGTTTTTAGCTTAGCTTGGTTATCGCTTTTTCCATTGTAGCTTAAAGCTGTCCTCAAAGGACGGGGTTTTAACCCAAATTTTCGATAAGTGTCTTGATTAACGCTTCATCGCTCGCGCCATATCCCGTTGATCTTGACGACGTTTCAAATCTTCGCGTTTATCGTGTAATTTCTTGCCTCTACCGAGGCCAATGCTGATTTTTACCCAACTACCTTTAAAATACATCTTCAAAGGCACAAGAGTTAAGCCTTTCTGTTCCACTTGACCGATGAGTTTGCTGATTTCCTTTTTGTGCATCAACAATTTTCTCGTCCGGCGCGGATCGTGATTAAAATATTCGCTACTCTGTTCGTAGGGGGAAATATGAACATTAATTAACACCGCTTCACCATTGCGGACTAAAACGTAACCATCCCGCAGGTTTACCTTACCAGCACGCACAGATTTAACCTCGGTCCCTAGCAACTGCACCCCCGCTTCAAAAGTCTCTAAAATCTCGTAGAGATGGCGCGCTTGCCGGTTATCACTGATAATTTTGATTTTGTCGTCTTGATTAGCCATATAGTCAAGTGAAAAGTGAAAAAGCTGTTGGGTGTTGGGGTGTTAGGGTTTTAGGGTGTTGGGGTTTTAGGGTTTTAGGGTGTTAGGGTGTTGGGGTTTTATTTGAAATTCTCCATTCCCCCCCGCAACGCGCACGAAGTGGTCTCCCCATTCCCCCATTCCCCCATTTCCCCATCTTACTCGCTCTTTTGCTCTCTCTGGACTGACTGCTTGCCGCTCTTTGGTGATCACTGGCCTTGTCAGGGGGAACGAGAAGGGAGAAAATGAGAGCAGTGTTAAATTTTTATGAAGTTTGGTTCTGTGGACAAAATTCGTACTGTTTCCGATAGTAAGCGTGATTTTTATACTCGCCACACCCGCCCCATCAATTCGGTGTATCGGCGCGTGGTTGAGGAATTATTAGTCGAGATGCACCTGCTCTCCGTTAATGTAGATTTCCATTATGATCCAATTTATGCCCTTGGTGTGGTTACTTCTTTCGAGAAGTTCATGGAAGGCTATCGTCCGGGGGAGGATAAACCGAATATTTTTAATGCTTTGTGCCAAGCGGTTAACGGTAATCCCGAAGTCTATCGTCGTGATGCCGAAAATATGATCGCTATTGCCAAAGAAAGTAATATTGATTCCTTGCTTTCCCAACTGCCAAACCCTGCTATGGGTGGTAACAATCAGTTGTCTGATAGTTTAGTTTCGGTTATCAACGCGCCTAAGTTTAAGTATAGTCGCCTGTTTGCCATCGGTCTCTATACAATTTTGGCGGAAGCACAACCAGAGATGATCAAGGAAAAAGAAAAACGCGAACAAATTTTGCAAAAGTTCTCAGAAATTCTCCATCTCTCCAGCGAGAAACTGCAAAAAGACCTCGATGTTTATCGCGGTAATCTTGATAAAATGGATCAGCTGCTCAAGGTTATCGAAGATGCCTTAGAAGCAGAAAAGAAAAAACGTCAACAAAAAGAACAGGAAAAACAAACCACCCCGCAATAAAGGCTCTCAACCGGAAATTACCGCGTGCAGACAAGGGAATAGGGAACAGAAAAAGGATTAAATCGCCTCTCTTTCTTTACTGTTCCTTCTGACCTCGTTCTACAATTAGGATCGGCAACCCTTAATATTTATTTCCCGTGACTAACTCCTCCATCACCGCACCCGTAACCGATATTTTGGCCAAAGCGCGGTCAGGGGCAAATTTATCGGCAAAAGAAGCGATTATCTTGCTAGAAACTACCGATAACCGTTTAATTGTCCAGATTCGGGAAACGGCCGACTTTTTGCGTCGTCAACAGGCAGGAGATACCGTCACCTACGTGATCAATCGCAACATTAATTTTAGTAACATTTGTGAGCAGCATTGCAGTTTTTGTGCATTCAGACGCGATGAAAATGAAGAGGGAGCATTCTGGCTTAATTTAGAGGAAATTATCGCTAAAGCGGCGGATGCTGTCCGTCGTGGGGCGACAGAAATTTGTATGCAGGGAGGATTAAACCCAAAAGCCAAGATTAAGGGTAATTCCTTAGACTATTACCTCGAAATTGTTAAAAACCTGAAAAAAACCTTTCCCGACCTGCATTTACACGCTTTTTCGCCCCAAGAAGTCCAATTTATTGCTAGGGAAGACGGTTTAAGTTACGAAAAAGTCATCGCTTCCCTGCAAGAAACAGGAGTGAATTCTCTCCCGGGGACGGCTGCCGAGGTGTTAGTCGATGAGATAAGACGGGTAATTTGTCCAGAAAAAATCGATGCCGCCACTTGGTTAGAAATAGTCGGTATTGCCCATCGCTTGGGGTTACATACCACCAGTACCATGCTCTGCGGTCATATTGAAACCCCTAGCCAACAGGTGCAGCACCTTGAAAAAATTAGAAAACAGCAAGAAATCGCCCTAGAAAATAATTATCGGGCTAAAATCACCGAATTTATTTTATTGCCTTTTGTGGGACAATCAGCCCCCAAACCCCTGAGAAATCGAGTCGGACGAGATCAACCAATTTTAGCCGATACATTAAAGTTAACGGCAGTGGCGCGGATTTATTTGGGCAATAGCATTAAAAATCATCAACCCAGTTGGGTAAAATTGGGCTTACAGGGGGCGACAGAAGCTTTAGACTGGGGTTGCAACGATCTCGGTGGCACTCTCATGGAAGAACATATTACCACTATGGCCGGGGCCCTGGGCGGTACTTGTTTGACCGTCGAGGAATTAGAAACGGCGATTAAATCCCTCGATCGCCCCGCCCGTCAACGGGGTACAATCTATTAACTAGGGTTTGCGGCAAAAAGTTTTTTTAGTTGATATAATCAAGCCCAACAATTTCCCCCTTACCGGCAATCACTTCCCCGATTTGGTAGGCATTAATCCCAGAGGATTGTAGTTGGTTAATAGTCAATTGCGCCAGATCTGATGGGACAATGATCACAAAACCGATACCCATATTAAAAGTATTAAACATGGCTTCGGAATTAACCGATCCCATCTGGGCTAACCAGTGAAAAATCGGCAAAATTGGCCAACTTTCGGGGTAAATCTGCACGGAATGCCCTTTACCTAAGCAGCGGGGCAAATTTTCCGGGATGCCACCCCCAGTAATGTGGGCCATGGCGTGAATATCTAACCCAGAGCGCAGAAGTTCTAGCACAGGTTTGACATAAAGTCTAGTGGGAGTTAACAAAACTTCACCTAAGCTAGAGCCGGCCAAAATTTCGGGGCAATCTTGCCAATTTAAGCCCTGGGTGTCGATAATCTTACGAACAAGACTAAAACCGTTACTGTGAACCCCACTACTGGCTAAACCGATAGCCACATCGCCGATTTGCACCTTACTGCCGTCGAGTAATTGACTTTTTTCGACAATACCGACGCAAAAACCCGCTAAATCGTACTCTCCTGCCGAATAAAACCCCGGCATCTCCGCCGTTTCCCCTCCCAAAAGAGTACAACCACTATCACGACAGGCACTAGCGATTCCCGATACCACCGCCGCTAACTGTGACGCTTCCAGTTTACCAGTGGCGAGATAATCTAAGAAAAATAAAGGTTCAGCCCCGGAGGTTAAGACATCGTTGACGCACATAGCCACGAGGTCAATTCCCACCGTATCATGGCGATTGAGACTATGGGCAATTTTCAACTTGGTTCCTACGCCATCAGTTCCCGATACTAACACCGGTTGCCGATAACCAGAAGGTAACTGAAAATAGCCGCCAAAACCGCCTAAACCGCCGATAACTTCGGGACGGAAGGTACTTTCCACATTTTGGCGAATTTTCTCGACGAAAGCGCGTCCCGCTTCCACATCCACGCCCGCTTCTTTATAATCCATGCCCAATTGACCGATTGTATCTCTCAAATTTTACCCGGATTTCGAGCGCACTCGCTCCCTTTTCCAGCTAAACCTAACCACAATTTTTGATTGTTACAAGGGGTCTAATCTTCTTGGGGATATTTTTCCCAAAGATCTGTGATTTGGCGAAGACTTTGGAAGTTGCCATTACCGAGGATCAAATGATCTAGGAGAGGAATGGCTAGATAGGTAGCCCCCTGTAATAATTGTTCTGTGAGTAAAATATCGTCTTGACTAGGCACAAGTGACCCAGTGGGGTGATTATGGGCGATAATTAACTTAGTAGCTGATTGTTTCACTACTTCTCGAAAGATTTCTCGCGGATGTACCAGTGTTTCCGTGGCTGTGCCGATAGTAATCACTTTTAGTGCGATTAACTGATTTTTGACATCGAGTAAAATAACGGCGAAACGTTCCTGAGACTGATACATTAGTTCGTGGCCAAGGATAGCGGCAGCGGTATCGGGACTATCGATGACCATTTTTTCCGTCGGTCGTCGTTGAAAAGCTCGTTTTCCCAATTCGATCGCCGCTAGAATAGTAGTGGCCTTAGCCGGTCCAATGCCATGAATAGCGGTTAATTCCTGGGGCTGAATATCCCTCAAAACATCCAAAGGATCCCGGCGATATTTACTCAATTCGTTGAGAATATGCTGTCCTAAACCCACCGCCGAGAGTTTCCCCTTACCTTGACCTGTAGCTAGTAAAATCGCTAATAATTCGGCGTTACTGAGGTTTTTCGCCCCGACGCTGATTAAACGTTCCCTTGGTCTTTCACTGACAGGAATATCGGCAATTCTTAAGCTGTAGGTCATGGAAGTGGCAAGCTACCGCGATAAAATTCCATCATAATCGCAATTTTAGCCAGTGCCTAGAGGGATTTTGCGGGCAAATCAAGGGGAAAAACTCTCCTTACTGATAGCGAATTCCCGCATCTTCGAGGCGCTGCAAAGCTTCCCCTAATCGCGGGATATCGGCGATTAAACTGACGCGCACATAACCTTCCCCTCCCTCTCCAAAAGCATTGCCCGGAGTGACAACAACACCGGTTTTTTGCAGGACGCTGAGGGCGAAATCCGTGGAAGTCATGCCGACGCTACAGGGGACCCAGAGATACATTGTCGCCCTAGAGGGGGGAATATCCCAACCTAATTGCCCCAAACCTTTGATTAAAAAATCTCGTCGCTGCCGGTATCTTTCCTGTACTTGTTTGACGTATTCATCCGGCAGTTGTAGGGCGGTTTCGGCCGCTTTTTGGATGACGGAAAAGATGCCATAATCGAGATTAGTTTTCAGGGTGCGTAACCCTTGAATAATATCGGAATTGCCCACGACAAAACCGACGCGCCACCCGGCCATATTATAGGTTTTCGAGAGGGTATGAAATTCCACACTAATCTCTTTTGCCCCCGGAATTTCTAATAAACTGGTGGGCTGATAACCATCAAAACTTAATTCCGCGTAACAGAGATCATGGACGAGCATAATCTCATAGTGCTGGGCCCAAGCAACGATTTTTTCAAAAAATTCCCGGGGGGCAACGGCGGCCGTGGGGTTACTGGGATAGTTAAAATAGAGGATTTTCGCCTGTTTAGCCACATCTTCGGGGATAGAATCGATATCTATCAGCCAATCCTGTTCTGCTTTTAAGATAATCGGGTATAGCGTCGCCCCAGCAATCAAGGGACCGCGAAAATGGGCGGGATAGGCGGGACTGGGAACCAAGACCACATCGCCGGGGTTAACATAAGCTAGGGCGAGGTGAGATAGGCCCTCTTTGGAACCTAGCAGGGGTAAAGCTTCGTTATCGGGATTGAGTTCCACTCCATAACTGCGATCATACCATTTAGCGATCGCTTCTCGGAAACTGGCGGTTCCTTCAAAGGGTGGATAACCGTGAAATTGGGGGGTTTCAAAAGCTTGAATGGCCGCTTCGATAACTGGACGCGGGGCAAAACCGTCGGGATTACCCATCCCTAAATCGATTAAATCTAGTCCTTCTTTGCGTGCTAAGGCTTTTAATTCATCCAAACGGGCGAAAACGTAGGGGGGTAAGGCACTTAATCGCTTGGCGCGGCTATTCGTCCAATTTACACTCATTAACTTCTTGGCTTACTGATCGAGGTAATCCACTATTATTACATGAGTGTATGGCTAATTTAACAGTCAGTTATTGGGCTAGAATTGGCTGACATCGGAGATGGAGAGCCAAACTAAGGTAATCTGATTAATAGAGGCTGAAAATTACTGATTAGTCCTAGCATTACCCCCATTCTTCGGGATTATCGGCCGGTAATTCCTGACTCCTCACTCCTCAATTCTTGTGTCAAATATGACTGCGATCGCTGCCCAGATAACTTCTATTTTACCCCCCGACACGCCGGTTATTGCCTGGCCACAAGTGCCAAAGGAGGAACAAGAAAGACTATCAAGGGCAATTAGGGGCAAAAGTCCTGAAATTCTAGTTTATCCCGCTAATACGGCTGCTTTAGCCTCTTTGGTGCGTTTTAGCAACGAAAATCGTCTGTCTTTACTGGCCTACGGTCAAGGCAGTAAATTAGATTGGGGTGGGTTAGTCGAGTCGCCAGATATTTTAGTTAGTACCCAAAATCTCAACCAGATTATTGACCATGCTAGGGGAGATTTAACTATAACCGTGCAAGCTGGGCTTAAAATAGCGGATTTACAGGCTTTTTTAGCTCCTAGCTCTCAATTTCTTTCTCTTGATCCCAGTTACGCCGATAATGCCACGATTGGCGGTATTATGGCCACGGCCGACGCGGGAACATGGCGGCAAAGATACGGTGGTGTCCGGGATTTGATCCTAGGATTCTCCTTTATCCGTCACGATGGCGAGATTGCTAAAGCTGGAGGGCGTGTGGTGAAAAATGTGGCGGGATACGACATGATGAAGCTATTTACGGGTTCCTACGGCACTTTAGGGATTATCGATCAGATTACCCTGCGACTGTATCCCGAAACTGCTAACTCAGAAACCCTAATAATTAGAGGAAATAGCGAAAATATTAGTAAATTAAGTCAATTTATTCGGCAATCGTCTTTAACTCCCACCGTGGCTGAATGTTTAAACCTAGGGATGACGCAAGCATTAGGATTAGGGGAAAAAGTCGCTTTACTGCTGCGTTTTCAAAGTATTCCCGAAAGTATTAGCGAACAATCGCAACAGGTGAGTTATTTAGGGCAACAGTTAGATTGTCAGACTAATTTTTATCGGGATGAGGAAGAAGTTTCTCTATGGCAAAGATACCGAAAAACAATCGATAATTATGACCAAGAGGGCAATTTTTTCGGCAAAATAGGATTATTACCTAGCAATTTAGCTCTAGTTATCGACCAAATTAACGGACTAGCATCGATTAATATTAGTAGTGGGGTGGGTAAAGTTATCTTAAAATCGGAGGAAAATCTTGACAAAATTCGCTCTTTATGCAGTGCCAATCAGGGTTATTTAACGGTGTTAACCGCACCCCCATCGCTAAAAGAAAAAATTGAACCTTGGGGTTATACAGGTAACGCGATTGCCATGATGAAAACCCTAAAAACTAAATTCGATCCTCACGGTATTTTTAGTCCTGAACGCTTTCTTAACAAAATCTGATGAAAAATCATGCAAACCTCCGAGCATTCCCTTAACTTTCAAGAATTAATCGACCAAAAAAATCAAGGATTTGACCCCAAGAATCCCCCCGCTCAAGAATTAATCGATAGTTGTGTTCACTGTGGTTTTTGTCTATCTACCTGTCCCAGTTATCGAGTGATTGGCAAAGAAATGGACTCCCCCCGGGGCAGAATTTATCTGATGAATGCTATCAACAAAGGGGAAGCAGTTTTAGACGAAACCACTAGCCAACATTTTGATACTTGTTTAGGTTGTTTAGCCTGTGTTAGTACCTGTCCATCGGGAGTACAATACGATCAATTAATCGCCGCAGTTCGTCCGCAAGTGGAACGCAATCAACCCCGCAGTTTTAAAGATAAAATTATTCGTTTTCTCATTTTTAATCTCTTTCCCTATCCCGTCCGTCTCAAATTATTTTTACCTTTCCTCTGGTTATATCAAACCCTGGGATTACAAACTATTGTTAGAAAATCGGGACTCTTAAAAATGCTCTTTCCCCGTCTAGCAGCGATGGAATCAATTTTACCAAAAATTACCCTAGACTCTCTGTTTAAAAACTATGCCGATGTTATTCCCTCCCAAACTGAAAAACGCTATCGGGTGGGAGTAGTTTTAGGTTGTGTGCAGCGCCTCTTTTTCTCGCCGGTAAATGAAGCGACAGTGCGGGTTTTAACTGCCAATGGTTGTGAAGTGGTTATCCCAAAAACCCAGGGTTGTTGTGCCGCTTTACCCGCACACCAAGGACAGGAAAAACAAGCGCAAAGTTTAGCCAGACAAATGATAGATAGTTTCGCAGCAACCGAGGTTGATTATATTATTATTAATGCGGCAGGATGTGGTCATACTCTCAAGGAATATCATCATATTTTAGCCGACGATCCTGAATATAAAGATAAGGCTAAGGAGTTTGTGGCTAAAGTACGCGATGCCCAAGAATTTTTGGCATCAGTGGGGTTAACTGCTGATTTATCCCCGATTACCGAGACAGAATTAACCCTAGTTTATCAAGATGCCTGTCATCTTTTACACGGACAAAAAATCTCGGTGCAACCACGGCAATTATTGCAAAAAATCCCCAATATTAACTTAAAAGAACCTATCGATGCGGCCTTGTGTTGTGGCAGTGCCGGAGTTTATAATATGCTACAGCCAGATACTGCCGATGAATTAGGTCAGCAGAAAGTACGCAATTTATTAAATACTGGAGCTGCGGTGATTGCTTCTCCTAATCCGGGTTGTTCCCTACAAATTAAAAAACATCTACAATTACAGGGAAAAGATACACCCGTTATTCATCCGATGGAATTATTAGATTATGCGATTCGCGGGCTGAAAATTTCCTAGTTCATCCCCGTTTTCTATGAGATAGGGTTTGCGGCAAAAAGTTTGTTGGTGGGGTTAGGAGTCGGTCCCGATGAAAAAATTTTCACCACCAGAGATGAAAGAGGTTTCCTTCCCCACACCCCACACCCCACACCCTACACCCTACACCCTCTTTCAAGTCAGTAGCCGGTCGTTTCAGGCTTTGTTGCCCTATTTTTTTGTACCAGCTTATGTACTACAAAGAAGGATAATGCAAGGTTTTTGAAGGTCTTAATCCTATTTTCGCAGCATGAACATCGGATTTTAACAGGTCAAAAGCCTTATTTTAAAAGGGTTTTACCATTATTCAGCAAGTGCTAGATATAGGTAGCCCAAGATTTTGCCCATGCGAGAATTTCATCAACTCGATCGAGGGTTGAAGATTCACAGTAGAGACGCAAAACTGGTTCTGTGCCACTAAAGCGAATTAACAACCAACTGCCATCTTCTAAACGGAATTTATAACCGTCCATAGTATTACAATCAGTCACTTGTTTACCAGCAATTTCCCTTAAGGGTTCCCTATCCAAAGCAGTAATTAACTGATCGCGAGCTTCCATATTAGCTAAGGGTAAATCAATGCGATCATACTCAGAATGAAACCCGGTTTTATCCTGTAATTGCGCGTAAAGATCGCTTAAATCTTGGCCCGATTCTACCACCGCTTCCAAAACGTATAAAGCTGATAATAAAGCATCCCGTTCGGGAATGTGAGTACCATAACCGACACCTCCCGACTCTTCCCCACCAATTAACACAGGAGTGGTCAACATTCGATCGGCGATATACTTATAACCGATCGGGGTTTCAAAGACCGATAAACCGTATAAACTGGCTAATTTGGGGATTAAATCGGAACCGCTCACCGTTTTCACAATTTCCCCTCTCATTCCCTTTTTGCCGACTAAATGCTCGATTAAAATCGGGATGAGATTTTGGGTGCTTAAAAAATTCCCCCGACCATCGATCGCCGCTACTCGATCGCTATCCCCATCGAAGACCAAACCTACTCGCAAAGGGGCTAAATTTGCGCTGTGAGCCAGTTTATCGATGATTTCCCTCAAATTTCTCGGTAAAGGTTCTGGAGAGCCGCCACCGAACAAAGGATCGCGATTGCCGCGTAATTCCGTGATCCCCACCCCCAAAAGACGCTCTAAACCGGTAGCCGCCGCACCGTGCATGACATCGGAATAAACTTTTAGTTGTCCCGATTTGATCGCGTTGGCAATAGCAGCAATGTTAACTTTTTGGCGTAAACCCTGACAATAACTTGACCATGGCTCAAAAGTGCTTAATTTACCGGCAGCTGCGTTAAATTGCGGCGGATTAGACAATAAAGCTTCAATTTGTTGGGTAATTTCCGGCGAGACAGAACCACCAAAATAACCTTTAACCTTCAAACCGAGATATTTGGCTGGGTTATGACTGGCGGTTAACACGATCGCACCGAGAGCATTTTCTGATCGAGCTGCCCAACTAAAAGCGGGAGTCGGAGCGTAGGATTGGGAGAGAAGCACATCAAAACCGGCTTTTTGAAGTGATTCCGCCGCAGTTTGAGCAAAATCCTCCGCCATAAACCGCCGATCATAGCCGACGATAATCGTCCGCGAACCTGTGATCTGACCATAATTATCCGCTAAAACCTGAGCCGCCAAGGGAGCGAGCAGAGCGACTCGATCGAAAGTAAAATCGGCGGCGATAATCCCGCGCCAGCCATCGGTTCCAAATTTAATCGGGTTCACGGTGGTCATGATTTACGAACTACCCCTAAAATATCCATTTTCCCAATACTGTAACCCGCTCCGTAACCTCTGGAAACTCATTTTTCCCGATCATCGGTTTTTGCCGCCGAATCGAGCGCGCCGACTTCACTGGCTAATAATTTTTCCATTAACATTTGTAACTTCATCCGTTCTATATAGGGCCATCCCCCGGTTTCCTCGATATCCCGGAGTAATCCGTATAAGTCCTTACGGGTATTGGGTAAAGATGGCTCGAACATCTGCTCGCGAATTTGCCGATGTAAATTTTCTAAAGTTCGCAGCAACATTAACAAACCGTTACAATCTCCCTGCTGTTCTTGGGCGATCGCTGTCACCGTCGTTACAAGGGAATGTAGTTGGCTATCTAATTGGCTGTTATCTCCCGGCAATGGACTATTCATCGAAAATTTTGGGTCTGAAACCCCGTCGTTCTACGACGGCTTTACCGTTAAATACTAGCGCATTTACCAAATATATGCTAAAATGTGAGACATGGAAAAAGCCTACTCGTTTCGATTTTACCCCACACCAGAACAA
>NZ_JADBSA010000262.1:0-6519 GCF_020246945.1 Microcystis sp. M113S1
ACTTTAAACTCTAAGACAAACATTTTACGCAGGGGGTACTTAGATAAAATCAGTATAGCACAATAAAAGTTAAGTTAACAAGCTATAGTTTAAAAAGCCGTCCTAAAAGGACGGGGCTTTAACCCAAAATTTCGGTAAAATCCACCCGCTGATATAAATCTGTCAGGGATATTTGAAAATCTAGAGAAAACAAAGTTAAAATCGCTTCTTGATCGTGATAATCCCGAAATGCCCAATGATCGCCTCTTTTATGAAATTGTTCGATATAATAACCATATTGATCGATTAAAATATATTCTTCAAAACTATTAAGAGAGCGATAAAACTTAAACTTATCACCCCGATTATAGTCTTGAGTAGATTTTGATAAAACCTCGATAATCACCTGTGGATTGGTAATCGTATCGGTGCGTCCTCTTTCAAGAATTGGTTCCCCCTTAACGATCATAAGATCGGGATAGGTGTATACATTATAGGTGGGTATGGCCAAGCGTAGATCGGTGATAAATATATCATAGGCTTGATTCTGGATAGTTAAGGGAAATCTTCTGTAAAAATTTCCCGCAATGCGATTATGGTTAGGAGTTCCCCCAGTCATAATAATAATTTCTCCATCTCGATACTCGTGTCTGTCGGTGGCAGTTTCCTCTAGTTGAAAGTATTCTGCGACTGTGTAGCGTTTCTCAGTGGTTGCGACCATATTGCCCCCTTGAAAGCAAAGCTCTGTCTTTATAATAACCTGTTTTCTGAAAAGGTACAATTATCGGTTTTAATCAGGTGCTGACTGCCGTATAAATATCGAGAGACCTTGTTAACCAGGTCTCTCCAAAGTGGGTGGGATTATTGTTGCTAATTTGTTAATCCGGTCGGGATAATTTGAGGATAGCGCCGGTGACTTTCATGCTTTCTTGATAAAGCACGTCCTTGCCCCAACGCTGCAACTGTTTACCTAGCAGAGTTTCTGTTTTTTGGTCTTCCAGATGGGCTACTTGTTCAATGCGGCAAGATTGGGCCCCTCCCGAAGCTTCCATCCGCATACAGCCGGTAGTTCCCGAACAAATTACCGTACAACAATCAGCCTGAAGATTAGTAGAACTGAGTTTAATACTAATCAGATCCCCTTGTACCTCACCCCAATCGGCCACGGGAATACCAGCTAATTCTGCTTCAATTAAACGCTGGTCCTGACCGAGGAAGCTAATCCGATGAATAGCGTAATCTCCCGACCGGTGACTATATCCCACTGGTCGCCATTGTAACCGGCTGGCCATCCAACCGAGGAACATAAAAGCTTGGCAAGGATTGCCCTTTTCATAATCAATAGTGATGCGATCGACTTCCAGAATAGCATCCCGGCGCTCCGGTGGATCAAAAGCCTCGGCGGTTAGTTCTTGCCAAGGGGCGAGACGACTCCAGTTCAGGTCAGCCAATGGTACATCTGTTGCTAGTAAATCCCCCACTTGCAGCAGTTCCGTTTCCGGTTCCCGAAAAGTGCTGGAATCGACGATAATCGTATCACATTGACTGGCCAGACGCTTAAATAGTCCATATTCCGCATCGGGACTAGCTTTCCACCAGAGAAATTTGGGCAAACTGGGAATAGTTAACTCGGAAATAATGCCGCCAATTCGTTCCAAAGCTTCCGCCGTACCGCTTAAAGTGACGTATTCACAGCAAACTAAAGTGTTCTGACTACGTTTGTTGACGGGACAATAGGCAGAAACGGAGGCTTTTACCCCTTCATCGGCCTCGGCGGTGGGACAGAGGGTAATAATGCGACAGGGATTGGAAGCAGCGATCGCATCTGCGACCCCAATCGCATCCAAATCGGCGGCGTATTGACGATGATTAGCCCCGTCCTCGGCGTTTTTTTCCGCTTCCCAGGCTGCCCTTAACCGAGCGACAAATTCATCGCTAGAAAGCCCGGTTACTTCTAGTTCTAGGTCCTTCTGGGCGACTTTGATCGCGGCGTGGGTCCGGGGACCGGCAATACCATCAATCGGGCCGGTGTAATAGCCGAGAAGGGTTAACAATTCCTGTACCGCATCGGGTTCATAGACAATAAAGCTAAAGGTGGTGGCCCGGGTGGCGGCCATACCATCCTCATTATCATTATAGGATTGCCAGATATCGCGCAGTTCCTGCTCGATCACATCGATGGAAACATCTTTCGGTGCTTGCAGGGAGACAATGGGGGGGCTTTGGGTGGTCATGTCAGTTATCAGTTATCAGTTATCAGTTACCAGTTACCAGTTATCAGTTATCAGTTACCAGTTATCAGTTACCAGTTATCAGTTATCAGTTATCAGGTGTGAGTTTTTAGTGAATAGTATTAAGCGACAAGCTCGGAGCTGCCTTTTAACTGTTTACTGCTCACTGTTTACTGCTCACTGTTTACTGCTCACTGATTACTGTTTACTGCTCACTGATTACTGTTCACTGTATTAGAGTCGTCGCCAACGACGGCCATCGCGGTTAAGGAGAAATTCCGCTTCTGTGGGTTCCCAAGTACCCGCTTCGTATTGGGGTACGGAGGCAGGATCGGCGGGAGCGTCCCAAGCGGCGAGAGCGGGAGTAACGATGCGCCATGCTTCTTCTACCTCGTCAGAACGGGTAAATAGGGTTTGATCTCCTAGCATAGCGTCTAAAAGTAGGCGATTATAGGCATCAGCGCTGGCAACACCGAAGGAGGAACCATAACTAAAGTCCATTTCTACCGTGCGCGTGCGTAATTCCGACCCCGGCATTTTTGCCTCAAAACGCAGGGCAATACCTTCATTAGGCTGAATTCGCAGACTCAGTACATTTGCATTAGTTTGTTGGGCTGCCGATTGGAAGATTAATAACGGCACATTGCGGAATTGGATGGCAATCTCGGAAACTTTTTTGGGCAGACGTTTACCCGTACGCAGATAGAAGGGGACACCCTGCCAACGCCAGTTATCGACGATTAATTTCATGGCCACGTAGGTGGGAGTGGTGGATTCCGGATTAACCCCCGGTTCTTCCCGATAGCCCGGAATGGGTTTTCCTTTCATCCAACCGGCTTTATACTGGCCGCGGATGGCGGATTTTTCTAGGTTATTGATATCGGCCAGGTGAGTCGCTTGCAGGACTTTGACTTTTTCGCCGCGGATACTATCAGCGTTAATAGCGTTGGGTGCTTCCATCGCCGTTAAGCAGAATAACTGCATCAGGTGATTTTGCACCATATCCCGCAAAGCCCCCGATTTTTCGTAATATCCGGCCCGATCCTCCACTCCCACGGTTTCGGCCACGGTAATCTGGACGTGATCGATAAATTGACGATTCCAGAGGGGTTCAAAGATGGCGTTAGCAAATCGGAACACCAGTAAGTTTTGGACGGTTTCCTTGCCTAAATAGTGGTCAATGCGATAAACTTGGTTCTCCTGACAAACCTCTTGTACGACTCGATTGAGAACTTGGGCAGAACTGAGGTCTTTGCCAAAGGGTTTTTCGATCACTAACCGGTGTTTAATTGGGTCTGTAAGCATTCCGGCCGCCCCAAGGTTTTTAAGGCCGGGGGGAAAGAAATTAGGAGAAACCGCTAGATAAAAGACTCGATTGCCGCGGGTTCCCCGCATTCCGTCTAATTCTTCCAGAAAGACTTTCATTTTGGCGTAACTTTCTGGATCGTCCATGTTGCCGGGGAAATAGTACAAGCCTTGGGCGAAGTCTTGCCAATATTCCTCACTACCAATCCCGTCAGAAAATTCTTCGATGCCTTGGCGCATCTGTTGGCGAAAATAATCATGACTCCACTCTCGGCGCGCTGTACCGACGATGGTTAATTCGGCCGGCAGTCGTCTTTCCCGTTTCAGTTGATAGAGGGCAGGAACCAGTTTTCTTTGGGTTAAGTCTCCCGATGCCCCAAAAATGACTAAAATTAGGGGTTCTGGGGTTCTTTCTTGTCGCAATCCCACTCGGAGAGGATTTTCGAGCAGCTTTACCATAGGATTTTGTCTAGCCGAGGTGCATTATTTCCCAGTTTAGCGATAATACTCGACGGCATACCTAAAGTAAAAATTAACAACCACAATCAGTGATCAGTGATCAGTGATCAGTAATCAGTGATCAGTGATCAGTGATCAGTGATCAGTAAACAGTAATTATATTAAATCTGGTTATTAAAGACTGATTATTTATTCCTCCTTTTGCATGAGTGCCTAGGCTTTTTTGAAATCAAAAAGTTCGGGGTCTGGGAGTGAGCGGGGGGAAAATTGGGGGACTTTTTCCCTGAAAATTAGGTAATTGACCACCTAAAAATGGATAAAACCCCACACCCCACACCCTACCCCTAGGAAAAACTTTTTCAGCAAACCCTGATTGAGGAGAGGCCGTTATTTTTTGGCGGTTTTAACACAATCGAGGGTACGGACAATGGCGGCTGCTGCGTAGTTACGACGGGCGGGGTCATTTGGTACAAAAGAACTACCCTGTTCGTTCAAGGGAGAGGCCACACCGCAAAATCCCGACATCTGGGTAATTAAACTGGCAGCCCAATGACCGGAAGTATCAGAAAAATTGACGGGGGTTTTAGTTTGGGCTAAATCGGGGGCTTGTTTTTGCTGAGTTTTCAGGTAGGTGGCGGCCTGTTTGAGAATCGCCATCAATTCGGCCCTAGTGATGGGGTCGGTGGGACGGAATTCGCCGTTAGCTTTGCCAGCAACAATACCATTAGCCCGGGCCCATTGGATTTTTTGGGCACTCCAGCGCGTCGCTTCTACGTCGTTAAAACTGCCGCTGCCGGGGGGAATCGCTTCTAGGTTAATTTTGGTGACAGTTCCCATCCCTTCAATAATCATCGAGACGAATTGTTCCCTGGTGACGGGATTTTCGGGGCGGAAGGTGTTATCTTCTTTAAAACCGGCCACTACCCCAAGCGCGATTGCTTTTTCAATCTCAGTTTTATAGATATCGCCGCTAATATCCTGAAAACTGGCCCCGGAAGTGGGGGGGGGAGTGGTTTCGTTGATGGGAGGTCTGCCGCCAGCTGCGAGAACTTCCGCTTCTTTGCCGCTAAAGTAGAAGTGGCCTAAACTTTTGCCTTGGAAAGTACGACGGCTAAATCTCCAACCCGGTTCGAGGATAATTTTCATAAATCCTGTTTGCATTCCTCGGGTTCTTCCCACCACTAATTCCGGTCTGCGAGCATCCCGGGGAGTTCCCACTAAGTATAATTGGCCATTGCGTTCCACAATACGCAGGATGTAATCTAGCCCAAAATCCCGGCCATCGAGACGGATAGAATAACCATTACTATCGGTGGCGCGGCGACAAATGCCGGTAAAGTCAAAGTTGAGGAGCAGCGGGTCGATCATGACGGGATTTGAGCCGCTTTCGCTCCAACACTTCTGTTTTCCCTGGATTTGTTCCAATACTAGCAGGTCAAATTTATTACCTCCGTAGGGACGAGCGATCGCTATTACCTGGGTCTGCTCGATGTCCTGTTCGTCAAAGTTGACCGCTGGTGTGGCAGTTATGCCCAAGGTCATTAGGGCGGTTAGGGCGATCGATAATCTGGCTTTCATAATCTTTAATCTATAAGACGATTTTTGCAGTAAAAATAGACGTGCTAGTCCCAATATTCTAAGACTGAATGCTTCCGGTTGTTGTTCCAGACTGCGCCGGATTGTTGTCTGTCCGCACAAGTTTTCTCTCAATCTTCAATTTCCGAACCTATTTATCCTGGCAATATTCTGATGGAACTGGTGGGTTGATCAATATTAATTCGGTTAGCTGTTGAAACTGGGGAGATTTTGGCGAACTGTTGAAAATTTTAGCCAGCCATTCGAGTCTTAGGCTAAGATGGGGAGAGAGGCTTTTAATTGGCCGCAGCCCTTGACTTCCTCACAGGATTTAAGCCCAATAATTGCCTAAAAAATTGCAGTTAATCGATTGAGGGCTATCAGTGCTGAGGTAAATTATCATAGTTCATTAGCTCTGGTGAGCCATTGCCTTTTCTTTGGTGTGTGTGAGGTAAACAATTGTCACTAACCCCGCCCTAAAAGCGACGGGGCTTGCCTAGACCAATTTAGGCGACGCAAGTAGAGACTACCGCATCGAGACACAATCTGGCACAGACCTCCGAATACTTCCCTAGTTCGGATTCCCTCTAAGCTTTATTGGTAAAGCGTTGTTAGACAAGACATCTTGATTGTGTTGCGGTAAGGGACATTAACTTCACTCTTAAGGATTATCTCCATGCCAAGAGTTCCTGTTATCTCAAAAGACGGAAAACCGTTGATGCCCACCAAACCCAGTCGGGCCAGACGGTGGATTAAAGAAGGAAAAGCCATCGGTAAATTCAACGACTTAGGTATTTTCTATGTCCAGCTAACCGATGAATCCTCTAACAACAAAACCCAACCGATTGCCATTGGTATTGACCCGGGTAAATTATTCTCTGGAATTGGCGTTCAATCCTCTCTTTTTACTCTTTGGAAAGCTCACTTAGAACTTCCTTTTAAACGAGTAAAAGAGCGCATGGACAATAGA
>NZ_JADBSA010000263.1:0-5152 GCF_020246945.1 Microcystis sp. M113S1
AACCCTTATATAGAAAGGCATTTAGCGATTTTTGTCAATTGTTTTTGATCTAGAGCGAACTAATCAATTAAATCTCTTGCCAGATAAGGATTTAGTCGATTTATGCCCCCCTATCGAACCATACCAAGTAACGAAGAACCGGATTTTTAAAGGGAAACTATTTTTTAAAATTGGTCATTACTTCCGATTTTACCACTCAATCCAAGCCTTTGGGGGGTAGAACCCCCCAACCCCCCCCGTTGGGTGCGTGGCGCCGCCCCCAAACCCCGGAGCGCATTAGTTTTTCGGTGGGATGCTTACAGGCAGCAGCTGATATATCTGTAATAATTTAAGGGTCACTGATAATTGCTGATTGTTGGTATTTCTGCAAATGTGAGATGCACCCACGAAAAAGCTAGAGAGGATTGGCGTAGGACGATCGCTTTTATCGCCAGCAGACAAAAATCCCGTGTTATGATTAATGAAAAAATCATAAAGTTTTGTAACAAACCTTGACTGCTATCCTCCGCCCCCAAGAAAAGCCGCTGCTTAATCCTTGGTACTCCCTGTCCCCTCTCTGGCAAGGAGACGAAACCGATGTTAAACAAGGTTTACCCCATAGCCAACTCGCCCCCCCGTGGCAGATTTTAATTCTCGGCGATGGTTCTCCCACCCGTCATTTACAACTTTTAACCGGTGAAAAAACGGAAGTAGATGTGATCGATATGTCCCCCATCGGCGACGATGAGGATGGCGCACCGATGAAAATTAGCCTGATTCCGGGGCCGAGATTGCGTCGTCAAGTCTGGTTACGCACAGCTAGTGGTCAAAGGTTAGCCTATGCCGCTTCTTGGTGGTCTGTCAATCAAGTGGACGAATATCTGGAAAATCGTTCCCTACCGATTTGGGAAAGTCTCTCGCGGCTGCACACAGAATTGTATCGCGATGTGCAGGGACTTTATTACGGTCATTCCCCGGAATTAGAAATAGCTTTTGGGGAAAAAGGAGCATTTTGGGGTCGTCATTACCTATTTTGGCACGCTCGCCAACCCCTTACCCTGATTTACGAGGTTTTTTCTCCCTATCTCCGTAAATACCTCGGCGAAATGAGAATTGATCAATTAGAATAACTGCTGTAGATATTTCTAAGTAGTTCAATTAGTTAATCTTTGGAGAAAATTAAATGATTTTTCTCCGTTAATTTTGCCATCCAACCCGGTTCAATCACAATCGTGCTAATTTTTTCGATAATAATTGCGGGTCCTGCCAGACAATCAAAAGGTTGCAGATCTGAACGCTGATAAATTGGCGTTTCCCGCCATTGATTAGCCATAAAAACCGCTACTCGATCGAGGATAGGAGGTAATTCTCCCATCGGACGGGAGCGAGTTAAAATTGCTTCTTTGGGACTGTCCATAGTCTGGATCAATTCCACGGCAATCGACTCAACAATTAAAGCTTTTTGTTCTTGCTTAAACCCATAACGTCTTTGATGTTCCCCTTCAAAATCCTGACGCATTTGATCGCTAAAATTAACCGCTAAAGTGGCATCACTGCCTTGATATTTTAAACTGACTTGCTGCCGCACCTGGTTATAATCCTCTAATTCCCGACCCGCTAAAACTTCTAATTCGTTCATTTCTGTGGACAACTCCCCGATTAAATCGGCATTTAACCCCTGTTCGATCGCTTTTTCTTTAATTACCCTCAAATCGGCCAAACCCATGCCGTAGGCGCTTAAAACCCCAGCGTAGGGATGGAGAAAAATACTTTTCATTCCCAGAGTATCGGCAATTAAACAGGCCACTTGACCCCCGGCACCGCCAAAGGTACAAAGAGTATAATCACTGAGATCGTAACCCTTTTGTAGAGAGATTTTTTTAATCGCATTAGCCATATTTTCCACGGCAATTTGAATAAACCCGGCAGCCAACATTTCAGGACTATTATTACCCCCCATTGCTGCCGCTAATTCTTGAAACTTTGTCAGCACAATCTCTCTATCTAGGGGGAAATTTCCTTCTTGTCCAAAAATAGCAGGAAAATAGGCGGCTTGAATTTTTCCTAACAAAACATTAGCATCGGTAATTGTTAATGGTCCACCCCGTCGATAACAGGCAGGTCCCGGATTAGCTCCGGCACTTTCTGGTCCGACCCGAAAACGATAACCATCATAGACTAAAATCGAACCCCCACCAGCGGCCACGGTGTGAATACTTAACATCGGCGCTCGCATTCTTACGCCGGCAATTTCGTTATCTGTTTGGCGCTCGTATTCCCCTTGAAAATGAGAAACATCGGTGCTAGTTCCTCCCATATCAAAACTGATAATTTTGCTAAATCCCGCCCTTAAACTGGTTTGTACTGCCCCGACTATTCCCCCCGCAGGACCGGATAAAATGCTATCTTTGCCCTGAAATTTATCGGCGGTGACTAAACCGCCATCGGATTTCATAAATAGCAAGCTAGTCTTCGGTAATTGCTGGCTAATACTATCAACATAGCGGCGTAAAATTGGCGATAAATAGGCAGAGACTACCGTGGTATCTCCCCGGGATACCAGTTTCATTAAAGGACTGACTTGATGGGAAATGGCTAGGTGAGTAAAGCCGATTTCTTCGGCAATGGCTGCCACTTGTTTTTCGTGGTCGGGATAACGATAACCGTGCATAAAAACAATCGCACAACTTCGGATACCCGCTTGATAAACTGGTATTAAATCGGCTTTAACTTGGGCGGGATTAACGGCGATTAATTCTTGTCCTTGACTATCGTACCGTTCGGCCACTTCGATAACTTGTTCGTATAATAAAGAAGGCAGAATAATCTGACGGGCAAAAATATCGGGGCGATTTTGATAGCCAATTCTCAAGGCATCTTTAAAACCTTTGGTGATTAACAAAACCGTGCGCTCTCCTTTTCTTTCTAACAGCGCATTGGTGGCTACCGTTGTTCCCATTTTAATCACTTCGATGTTATCTAGGGAACCGCTAATATCTTTGATCCCTTGAATGACTGCATCTGGGTATTTTTCGGGATTTTCCGAGAGCAGTTTATAGAGAACAATCCACTGTTGATCGGCAAGGGGAACAATCAGAAATCTAGCGGCATCTCTAGCTAGTTGTTCAATAATTTCTGGTCGATCGATTATCGCCACTATATCGGTAAAAGTTCCCCCTCGATCGATAAAAAATTTTAACATAATCCCTTCCAGGTCTCAGAATCAATTAACAATTGCGCCTAATCCTTTTAAAATAAACTAGATTGATCTATCTGAGTAAGCAAAATGTCCACAGGAATCGCTATCTTAGGGGTAGGACGTTGGGGAGTCCATTTCGTCCGTCATTTTTCTCAACATCCCTCAGCACAAGTAGTGGCGATCGTTGACCCCTCCCCTGAAAAACTTCATCTCTGTCGGGATCAATTTAATCTCGATACTAATAAGGTTATTTTAGCCAATGACTGGGAATCAATTCGTCTTCACCCCGAAATCTCGGCTGTAGTCGTCGTTACTCCTGCCATCAGCCATTATCCCCTGATTAAAGATGCTCTTAATTTAGGTTATCACGTCCTCGCCGAAAAACCCTTAACCCTCAATCCCCAAGAATGTGCCGAATTAACGGAATTAGCGGCGAAAAAACAGCGTATTTTATTAGTTGATCATACCTATCTTTTTCATCCCGCCGTTATCACCGGACAAAAAGTTCTGCAATCTGGGGGTATCGGTAAACCTCTTTATGGTTATGCCACTCGCACCCACTTAGGTCCGGTCCGTCAGGATGTGTCCGCTTTGTGGGATCTAGCTATTCACGATATTTCGATTTTTAATAGCTGGTTAAATAGTACACCAATATTAGTTCAGGCGAGGGGAACCTTCTGGCTACAACCTAATCTAGCCGATTTAGTCTGGTTAACCCTGATCTATGGCGATGGTTTTCAAGCGACTATTCACCTTTGTTGGTTGAATCCCGATAAACAGCGACGTTTAGGGATAGTTGGCAGCGAAGGGACTTTAATTTTCAATGAATTAGACTCTCGATCGCCTTTAACCCGACAAAAGGGCTATTTTGAACGTCAGGAAGCCTATTTTATTCCCCGGGGACAAGAGACGGAATCTATCCCTATTGCCGATGGTGAACCCCTGAAAGCATTGTGCGAACATTTTTTAGAGTCGGTGGCTACGGGTGTCGATTCTCCTGTGTCTTCGGGATCGGTAGCGACGCAATTAGTCAAAATCCTCCAGGCAGTAGAATTATCTCTAGCCAGAGGTGGAGAAATCGTGCGCGTAGAATGAGGTTTTAGACCCGATTTTTTCGATCAGACTGCGATCGCAATAATTCTTACTTCCTCAATCCTTGTCCCTTTAATGATAGGTTTTCCCACTAAAATATCGGGATTCAGTGTAATTCGAGTTTCCCAGTCCATAGCTACATCATTGAAAGTGTTTTCAAAAAGGTAAAGGCTGCGTGGGACGCACCCGACCAGATCGGCGATCGCTTAGATGTTCGGCTAAGTAAGCTTTCTTGGGCATTTTATCCCCTCGTCTTTGCCCGTTTTATGATCACAGGATTTGGTATTGTTGACTGACGGGAGCAAGCAATTAATTTCTAATTTTAAGCACTTGCATAGGAGTCAAACGTCTTTGCTCTGTCTTGTCAAAATCTTGATCAAAACTCACAATAGTAGCTTTTTCAAGCTCGGCAGCAACATATTGGTAAGCATCATCAAAATCCAAGCGAAAGAGATCTATTATTTCTACGACACCAGCATCAATCAAAACGTCATCCACAAATTTGATAAAAACGTCTCTTTGATTCAGCCGATTACAGATCACCCCGATAGAATGTAAAGTAAAATCAGTTATACACATATCAGAGGGCGAGAGCGTATCAAGTAGCTCCGCAACAACCTCCGCCTGTCCTTGTCCTAATAAGCGTTCTAGCCAAATATTCGTATCCAGAAGAAACACTAGCCATTTCTCCATTCAACTGCAAGATGCTGTAACTCAATTGTTGATTTAACCATTTTAAGCCCGGCTCTTCGGTAATTGTTATGCAAATAATTAACTGAAAATAAAATTAGATAAGAGAGCCTACGCCCAAAAGTAGCTGAAATTCATATAAAGAAGGACTTAAGGCACAAATAGGTTAATACCAAAAGATAGACAATTGAG
>NZ_JADBSA010000264.1:0-17587 GCF_020246945.1 Microcystis sp. M113S1
AAATTCTTATCTGGCAAAAGATTTAATTAATTAGTTCGCTCTAGATCAAAAACAATTGACAAAAATTGCAGCAACGTCTGTCTCTATAAGGGTTTCATTCCTTATAACCTCCGTCCATTGCATAAGACAAACCGAAGAACCGCTTTTATTTATTCTTCCTACACCCCACTATCCCACTACCCCACTACCCCACTACCCCACTACCCCACTACCCCACACCCCACTACCCCACTACCCCACACCCCAACCCTCCAACCCCCTCTTACCAATGACAGCCATAATCACGAAACCTGAACAATCAGGAGAATTATTGTTAAAATTGTCCCGAGAAACGGTTCCCACTATCGATAACGGTAAAATTCTCGAATTAAGAGAATCAGGAGCCAGTAAAGCTCAAGAATTAGCCATCCCGGGCAAAAAAGATGAAGAATGGCAATTCACCGATTTAAGTCAACTCTGGGCGATCGATTTTCGCGTCCCCCAAACCGTTACAATCGATAAAAATGCCCTCGCTGCTTTTTCGCTGCCCGAAGCCAAAAACAGCCACCTAGTCTTCGTTAACGGCATTTATCAGCCCGAATTGTCCGATATCTCCGCTTTACCCCCCGGTGTCAGCGTCAGCAATCTCGCCAATGCACAAAAAGATGTTCTTGTCAACTATCTAGGGAAAGAAAAAACACCCGAATTTTTTACCGCACTCAACCAAGCTGGTTTAAGGGATGGGGCAGTAATTCACGTCACCGCTAATACCGTCGTCACAACCCCGATACATCTCTTATTTATCACCGTTGTGGAGGAAATTCCCCGCTTTTATCAGCCCCATAGCCTAATCGTGGCTGAAACGGGAGCTAGTGTCAATATTATTGAGAATTACGGGGCTTTAGCCGAACATTGCTCCGATTTACCTCTAAATTACGCTTATTTTACCAACGCTGTCACGGAAATTTACCTCGAAGCCAACGCCGAAGTCATCCATACCAGAGTACAAAGGGAATCAGGAGATGGTTTTCACATCGGACGCACGATAATTGAACAAGGGCGCGATAGCCGTTACACTCTCAACGAGATAAATCTGGGCGCTAAACTCTGCCGTCATAACCTCGATATCCTGCAAAAAGGAGAACAAACCGAGACAAATCTGCACGGATTAGCCATGATTACCGGACAACAAACCGCCGATACCCACAGCGCCATCTATCTCAACCATCCCCACGGCATCACCAAGCAACTACATAAATGTATCGTTGATGGTAGCGCTCACGCTATCTTTAATGGTAAAGTGTTTGTTCCCAAGCCCGCCCAATTAACCAACGCCTCCCAGTTAAATCGGAATTTGTTAATTTCTAACAAGGCACGAGTCAACACCAAACCCGAATTACAAATTACCGCCGATAACGTCAAATGTTCCCACGGGGCAACCGTTAGCCAACTGGAAGCCGATGATTTATTCTATCTGCAAAGCCGGGGCTTAAGTGCCGACACCGCCCGCAGTTTGTTAATTGATGCTTTCTCGGCCGAGATTTTAGCTAAAATTCCTCTAGAATCCCTGCGCCAAAGATTGGGGCAATGCGTCGCCTGTCGCACTGTGGAATAACTCTACCGGGGTGGGTGCCAACCTGCCCAAAGTACCCCTCTGACTCCTGACTAAAATGACAATTATCCAAGAAAAAACTCTCGCCCAAAAAGTCCGCGCCGATTTCCCTATCCTTCATCAAAACGTACACGATAAACCCCTTATCTATTTCGATAGTGCCGCCACTTCCCAAAAACCGATTCAAGTATTAGAAACCCTGCGAAACTATTACGAAAAAGATAACGCCAATGTGCATCGGGGGGCGCATACTTTAAGTGTCCGAGCAACGGAAGCCTACGAAGGGGCTAGAGATAAGGTCGCTAGGTTTATTAATGCCGCTTCTCGTCGGGAAATTGTCTATACTCGCAACGCCACGGAAGCGATTAATTTAGTCGCCTACAGTTGGGCATTAAATACCCTGAAAGCAGGGGATGAAATTATTCTCTCGGTCATGGAACACCACAGTAATTTAATCCCCTGGCAAATTATCTCCCAAAAGACGGGGGCGGTGATTAAATATGTGCAATTAACCAGCGAAGAAAGCTTTGATTTAGAACAATATAAATCCTTATTATCTGACAAAACTAAATTAGTTGCTGTCCTTCATGTTTCTAACACCTTAGGCTGTATTAATCCCGTTGCCGAAATAGTCAGCCTTGCCCATCAAGTCGGGGCGAAAGTATTAATTGATGCCTGTCAAAGTGTCCCCCATTTAGCCATTGATGTGCAGGCCATAGATTGTGATTGGTTGGTGGCTAGTGGTCATAAAATGTGCGCCCCCACCGGTATTGGATTTTTGTACGGCAAAGAGGCCATTTTAGAGGCAATGCCGCCCTTTTTTGGTGGTGGCGAAATGATTGCGGAAGTCTATTTAGACCATTTTACCTGTGCTGAACTGCCCCACAAATTTGAAGCGGGAACCCCCGCTATCGGCGAAGCGATTGCTCTCGGTGCTGCGGTAGAATATTTAATGGGTTTAGGTATGGATAATATTCATGCCTACGAAGAAGAATTAACCGCCCATTTGTTCAAAAAATTAGGAGAAATTGAGGGTTTAAGAATTTACGGGCCGCCACCTAGTTTAACAGGCCAAGGTCGGGCTAGTTTAGCCGCCTTTAATGTGGAAGGGATTCATGCTAGTGATTTAGCTACTTTATTAGACCACGAAGGAATCGCTATTCGCTCCGGTCATCACTGTACCCAACCTCTACACCGCCTTTTTGATGCTTCCGGCAGCGCGCGGGCAAGTCTATATTTTTATAATACCCGAGAAGAAATCGATCGCTTTATTGTCGCTTTACAGGAAACTATTGATTTCTTTGCCAATTGTTTTTCTTAGGGGGATTTCTAGCCCTTTTACTATTCTTAAAGAGTGAAGGAAGTTACTTATTATTATCAAGGAATTTGTCCCGAAACGGGCGAGTTATTGCGCTTGCCCCGCACTCTTTTGGCTGAAAAAATTGCCCAAGATTTGATGACAACTATCACCAATCCTCAAGGTAAAATGTATGGAATTTTGTTAGGAGAAAATGCTGCTGGCGAAATAGAAGTTTTAAAAGCTTTTTCTGGACAGGGAGAAGCTGCTGGCTGGGTTCCGTCCCTAGTGGGGAGAGAAAAAATTATTCGGGAAGAAAAGCGAGTTTTGCAACTTTTAGAAATAATTAAACAGGAAATTATTACCCTACAATCAATTCCCGAACATAATTTATATCGACTCAATCAAGCAAATTTTGAGCGCAAAATACAAGCTTTACAGCAACAACATCAAAACCATAAACAGGAACGAGATAGGTTAAGAAATTTAGGAAATTTAACCCGAGAGGAATTAGAAAAATTAAATAATCTCAGTCGTCAGGAAAAAAGAGCAAGAAAGCAATTAAAACAGGAAGAAAAACAAGTTTTAGAACCATTAATTGATAAAATAAATTTAGCCAATCAGAGAATTATTGAACTTAAGCAACAGCGTAGGAACCTCTCCAAACAGTTACAGGAATTGCTGTATCAATCCTACTGTTTAAACAACTTTTCTGGACAATCTCTCTCCTTAGCTAAATTGATGGGCAGTAATTTGTTACCGACGGGAACAGGGGAATGTTGCGCCCCGAAATTATTAAATTATGCCGCCATGAAAGGATTAAAACCTGTCGCCATGGCCGAATTTTGGTGGGGAGAATCGAATCGAGATAGAAAACAGGGAGAATTTTATGGTGCTTGTCAAGAAAGATGTCAACCTCTCATGGGTTTTTTACTTTCTGGTT
This sequence comes from Microcystis sp. M113S1, assembly GCF_020246945.1. Taxonomy (NCBI): domain Bacteria; kingdom Bacillati; phylum Cyanobacteriota; class Cyanophyceae; order Chroococcales; family Microcystaceae; genus Microcystis; species Microcystis sp. M113S1. The sequence goes on from NZ_JADBSA010000264.1 coordinate 3,832, forward strand.
TACGTTCATCCCTAGAAATTATCTACGAAGACGAGGGAATAATTGCTATTAATAAACCCGCGGGATTATTATCGGTAGCAGGACGTTATCAAGATAGTCAAGATGCTGTGGTCAATCGGTTTCGTCGTCAGGGAAAAAATGTCATTCCAGTTCATCGTTTAGACCGAGAAACTTCGGGATTATTATTACTAGCTAAAAGTTTAGATATTTATCGTTGTTTATCCCAACAATTTCAAGAGCGAGAAGTGGAGAAAATCTACGAAGCTATATTATCAGAAATTATTGAGCGAGAATCAGGCATAATTGACCTCCCTCTCTGGGGAAATCCGCAAAATCGACCCTATCAAACTGTGGACTGGCAAAGGGGAAAAGCTAGTCAAACCTATTTTAAAGTTGTCGGTAAAGAAGGCAATTATTCTCGGCTAGAATTTATTCCCTACACGGGAAGAACCCATCAAATTCGTGTTCATAGTCAACAGGGATTAGGGATAGGAATTTTAGGCGATCACTTGTACAATGGTAAGCAGTCCGACCGTTTATACCTACACGCTAAACAATTATCTTTTCGTCATCCTCAGACCGAAAATAAACTTGATCTCATCATTCCCACCCCCTTTTGAGAGCTGTAAACTTTTTCAGCTTGTCCGAGCGGGATTCCTGGTTCGATATCTTCAACAGTGCCATAGCTAGGATCCTCTGTCTGAATGTTTCCCATCGGAAACATAAAAAAGAACTTGATTCCTTGCTCACTCTACGATTTCAGAAGTTTAATAAATCTCAGATTATGACCTTCTAAAGTATAGCTTGTAATCACTTGCTCGAATGAATTAGCATGGTGCGTTCCCAAAAATCTATCGGTGCGGCAGTCGCAGCTAGATTAGGGAGCGCACCCTACAGCGATGGCGTACTGCTACGCAGTGCCTTCGGCATCGCACTCCTACGAATAAGCTCTGTTCCGTGCGCAGCGACGAAGTGTTAGACATCTTCTAGCTCTTCAAACCTTGACAAGAGCCTATTAGGAACTAAGAAAATCATTTTAATATGAGAGTTTGTCGGTTTTGTTTCAATCTTCATGAATTTTGGTTGGAAATTAGCTCCATCCTCATCCTTAGGTTTGACGAAAGCAAAACAGGTAAATTCAAGAGATTTAATAAATTCAAGGAGCTTCTTTGTTGGATAAATTTCGGACAAGACCAAAGGTTGATCTCGAATTAGAAGATTTTTGCCACCCATTAGTATATCGAAGTCTGCTCCTTCAGCATCTGTTTTGATACATGAAACACTTAGTAACGGATAATCAGACATCAATTTGTCTAAAGTATTTACCTTGACTGTCACCTTGTTCTCTTGGGGACTATGCCTGACCAGCGAATTTAGTTCAGGCATTGAGTTCAAATTAAGATCCATAGTGCCAGGGTGGGAAAAAAGTGCCTCTTCTAGAACATGACAATTTTGAAACTGGGAAAGATTTCTCTTTAAGTGTTCAACCATTCTCGGATCGGGTTCAAAGGCATAAACCTGATTGGATAAAGGAGCAGCAAGTAAACTGTAATAACCAATATTAGCTCCAACATCAATAAAGTCTTTATTAATATCTAAGAACCGATGAAGGATAATTTCAGATCCCCAATCCAACTTGCTTCCCTTGAGGAAAATTTCCGTTCCGAATCGACTATCGTAAGGCAGAATCATTTCTACATTATTAAATAGAACCATTTTCTGATTGAGCTTGGTTATTTTATAAAATGCTCGTACTACATAGCGGTATAAGAAATCCCAGCCACCAATCTCTCGAACCAATCCAAGAAAATAATTGAACTTATGCAAATAAATAGTTCCTTTCAACATATACTCTTACTTCAATTTAGCCATGGAGGCATCTAGGTATTAATTATAGCGCTCTCTGCGGTCGAGCCACCCCCTCTGTCCTACTATCCCAGCCCCATCGGTCTCACACCCCCTTAATAAAACCTAATACCGCCCTCAACCCAACCTACAAGAGCAGCGATCGCACTTACATGATTGATGATTTTGGCGATAAGGCGATAAGTTCATGAAAATTAGAACAAGCGAGTTATCCAGAAAAATAGTCCTCGTAATCCTAAACCCGTGAAGCTAATTACACTCAAAACAAATAGGCTCTTTTCCAAAGGCGTTGATCCCGGTATTCCATCGATTATCATGTCTATTGTGCCACACCTATTGATAAGTCCTATCATTGACTCCCAACCGTTGAAAGACCCATACTTATCTTTCCAGTCTATAGCTTCTATAATTTTCTCTCGATCAGTGCTGGGTAATTTTCCCCAGCCTGATTCACAGTAAGCATCTGGATGTGTTCCATAAGCAAATTTACGGAAGGAATCGGGATTAAGCTCTAATTCTCCAAAAGCATCAGGATTAGCGACTAATTTATCTTCTATTTTCTGTTGTAAAGCTTTACCTACTTCTTTGATAAATTGCTGTCCTTTTGCAGTAAGAGTAGGAGATGTATCCTTCACAAATATATTCAGATATTTATCTCCAAATCCTAAGTAATAATCTGGTGCTTCTTTGCCAGGATTTCTTTTTGCAAAATCCCTGTTGCGGAAAACATAATAATTTAGATCGCCTAAAGATGCTTCTGGATAGGGTTCTGGGCTAATAAAACAACGTTCCCAAGATATAGGAATCGCTTCATCATAACCGATAGAAATAAACCATGTGCCTGTCAAAGTTGTTGGAGTTAAGCGTGAAATCCTAAAAGTATCTCCGAATTGATTGTGCTTTATAGTTAAAGATGTAGAACTTGTACGAACATAACTGCCACCAAAATGCACGATCCATTGGTTGCGTTTTTTCGATAATGCTTGCATACGCCCATCTTTCGTAAACACGAATCTAGCAGAGTCGCATTTTCCTCGTTCACCCCACTCACCCACAATGAGGAAATCAAAGTTGCTTTGTGCTAAAACGCGCTCAGATGAAGTTATTAAAAGACCTACGCTCAAAAAAGTGAGGCACAACCATTGTCGAAGGATATGTTGGGCTTGCATAAAAGTTATCCTGTCAATTCATGCTGAAAACCAATGCACTGAATGCAATTGGGCTAATTCTCAACACCGTCCCTATCCCCTTGGCAAGGAACGGCTTCATATAGCGGTCCCTGAACTATCGCTCTTCTGCCTAGACTCCCAGAAGATCGATAATACAGATAACCTCGCGGTCTAACTATTAATTAAACCGCTCCCCGCAGTCTAGCACTCTCCCCCATGCTAATATCCCACCCCCATCGGTCTAACACCCCCTTAACTAAGGCGGTTTAATCACCTCAATTTGGGCATAATTACTGCTCCAAGGCGGATTTTACCCCATTTAAGGTAAAGGCGAAATTAAAAATTGTTGCTACTCTACAGCAAAACGTCTAGAATGGTCATTAATTTTTGTGAATGGTCGGGTCTTCTCAGCGAAGGCATGGACGAAAAACACATTGTATCTGTCCTAGAGGCACTATGAAAAAGCTTAAGCAATACTGGACTGCTGAAGCACTGGAAAAAGACTTAGGCGATCCTCTCAATCCTGATAACCCTCTATCCTACAAGCGGGTGATCGAAATTGACGAGAGCGAAGAATTTCCCCACGAGGAAATTCGCTGGTTATACGACTGGAAACTCCAACACTACTACATTCCCACGGATTGCGGCGGTGAATTCACCTCTTTTGAGGAATTTGTCGCTTTTGTGCGGGTACTTTCCCGACGGGATCAAACTATCGGCATCGCTTTTACTACCCTATTCTGGTCGTTTTTAAACTGGATGGCGGGAACCCCAGAACAGAAACAGAAGCTCGCCCGTTTTATCATGGATGACTATGGGGCGATGTGTCTGGGTTACTCGGAAAAGGAACACGGTAGCGATCTGATCAATGGTGATCTGACCGCGACGAAGGTGGAAGGAGGTTATATTCTCAATGGGGAGAAATGGCCGATTAACCGGGCGACTATCTCTGGAGTTTCCTTTATTTTGGCGAAAACCGATGCTAACGGCGGGCCGAAGTGTTTAACCCTATTTATGGTAGATAAACGGCAATTAGACCCCGAAAAATACTATAATTTGCCGAAAATATACACCCATGGCGTGCGCGCCTCCGATATGAGTGGCATTGGTTTTAAAGATTGTTTCGTCCCCGATTCCATGCGTTTACGGGAGGAGGGAGACGGTTTAGAATTAGCTCTGAAAGGTTTCCAGATTACCCGGATGTTGTGCGCTGCTTTTTCCCACGGGGCAGCCGATACCGCTTTAAGAACTACCCTCAGTTTTGCCGTTAATCGGGTAATTTATCACAAAACTGTGATGGATTTGCCCCAACCCCGGCGCACTCTCGTGGATGCTTTCCTTGACATCCTTATTTGTGATTGCGAGACGATTCCGGCCGCAAGAGGTTTTCATATTATCCCCGAACAGTTTAGCGTCTGGGCTTCGGTGGTAAAATATTTTGTTACTGTCCGTCTGGAGGAGATGGTTAATAGTGTTTATGTGGTGTTGGGATCGCGTTTTTATATGCGAGAAGAACACGAATTCGGCATCTTCCAGAAGCTACTGCGGGATAATTCGATTATCAGTATGTTTGACGGCAGTTCGATCGTCAATCTTCATGCTTTAATCCTACAATTGCGTCCTTTAACCAAATATCGGGCTAAACGCAACTCGCGCACCATGTCGGCGTTAAAAACCCGTTTAGAGGCGATTTTTAGCCTAGAAAAGTCAGTTCCTCCCTTTGAACCCAATAATTTAGAATTATTTGGCCGGGGAATGGATGATTCCCTACAGGGTTTAGAGATTGCCCTTGATATGCTCGAGGGATTGAAAAATTCTGACGAAGTGGACGCAGAGATATTAGAAAATCTGTTGATGTTGGGTAATTTAGTTTTAGAGGAACTAAATGCTCACGATGAACAGATTAGTCAATCGAAATTCGAGTATGGTCACGACCAATCACCCGAATTGTTCGAGATTGCCAAGAAATACTGTACTTTACACGCTGCTTCCGCTTGTTTACACACTTGGCTTTATAATCGTTCCATCTTGGGTGAATTTTTTGCCCAGGGGGAATGGTTGGTGTTGAGTTTACACCGATTACTGCGAACTCTCCGGCCGCTGCCTTACACTCTATCTGAGGTGTATATAGAAAATGTTGCCCAAGAATTGCTGAAATTATATCGGGAAAATCAACATTTTTCGATCGTGCCTTTTCAATTAGCCCATTCACAAACTACCGAGGAAAAAACCCATGAACTCCAACTCCAATCTTAATAATCTCGTACAAAATTGGTTAGTTAAACAGTTAGCCGATCAGTTATCTTTGAATGCAAAAACGATTAATGTGACTGAACCTTTAACTCGTTATGGTTTAGATTCGATCGATGCGGTAACGATGGTGGGTGATCTAGAAGATTGGGTTGGTCAAGAGTTACCTTCTACCCTTTTCTGGGATCATTCTACTATTGAAAAAGCGTCTCTTTTCCTAGTAGAAAACTACGATCTTTCTAATCTTTCTGGTGAGGAAACCCCCGCAGAAGTTGCTCCCGTCGTTGAAAAAGCTGAACCGGCCGTTAGTGGTGGCAAAGGTTGGAGTTTATTCGGTCGTCGTTAATTATCAGTGATCAGTTATCAGTTACTCGGTTATCAGTTAAAGCTTTTCTCATAAAAATGAAGTATAACCTATCAGATAACTTCTGTAAATTGAAATATATAAAAAAGGGCGATCAATTGGTCGCCCTTTTCTCTGAATAAATAACAAAAATTAGCTCAAGATATACACCAGTAAAAACAGGATAATCCAGACCACATCGACGAAATGCCAGTATAATTCTGCCGCTTCCACACCAAAATGAGATTGACTAGAATAGTGGTCTTTTTGACGAGAACGCCAGAGGACAGATAGAATTAGCACTAAACCAAAAGTAACGTGGAGACCGTGGAATCCGGTTAAGGCATAAAAAGCGCTGGTAAAAACATTAGTTTTGAGACCAAATTCAGCGTGACTATATTCGTATCCTTGACCACAAAGGAAGATAATTCCCATCAGGGCAGTAATACCGAACCAAAATTGTAAACCGGCGTTATTGTTTTGTTTAATGGCTTTTTGTCCCATGTGCATAACAAAACTACTAGACACCAGAATAATCGTGTTAATTGTCGGTAGGGTTAATTCTAATTCTGGTGTGCCGGCGGGAGGCCAAACGGGTAACATGGTACGGTAGAGCAAGAAAGCGGTAAATAAGCCTAAAAAGATGGAACTTTCCGCCACTAGAAACAAAACCAAACCGAATAGGCGATGATCTGGGTGGCCATGATGTCCGTGTTCCACCGTTTCTTGATGATAATTGACAGAGAGTTGAGAATCTTTGATCGCTGAACCTTGCATGATTGAATGTCCTTAGTTTACACGGGAGACGGGGAGCTTTTTTTCAGTGATCAGTAAACAGTAAACAGTAATCAGTGAACTGAAAACTCACATCTGATAACTGATAACTGATAACTGATAACTGATAACTGATTATTGGGATTCGGAGCCCACTTCGGCGAGGATATCTTGTACTGATTCCGCTGCTTCTGATTCCTCCATATCAATACCGTAATCGTAGGGGCCGGACCAAAGAATCGGCATTTCCTCGAAATTCTCGATAATTGGGGGAGAGGAGGTTTGCCATTCTAGGGTTAAAGCGCGCCAAGGATTACGACCGGCGGGTTGACCTTTAAAGGCACTCCAGACCATATTAATAGCGAAGGGAATACTCGATATACCGAGAATATAAGCTCCTGCGGTACTAAGAACATTTAAATCCTGAAATTGCACATCATACAGTGCAATACGACGGTTCATACCCAATAATCCCAATTCGTGCATCGGCATGAAAGTTAAATTCAAACCGATAAAAGTGAGAACAAAGTGGATACGACCGAGAGTCTCGTTATACATCCGTCCGGTCATTTTCGGGAACCAATGGTAAACGGCAGAAAACAGGGCCATTGCCGTACCACCAAATAGTACATAATGGAAGTGACCGACAACAAAATAGGTATCGTGGACGTGGATATCGAAGGGAACGGAAGCCAACATAATCCCGGTCAAACCACCGATGAGGAAGGAAGACAGGAAACCGATCCCAAATAACAAAGACGTATTGAGACTAAGTTTACCCCCCCAAAGAGTGGCACACCAACTAAAGATTTTAATGCCAGTGGGAACGGCGATTAACATAGTTGCCGCCATGAAAAACATCCGTAACCAGCCGGGGGTGCCGCTGGTGAACATATGGTGGGCCCAAACGATTAAACCCAAGAAACAGATGGTGAGACTGGAATAGGCGATCGCTCGATAACCAAAAATCGGTTTACGCGCATGAACCGGTAATATCTCTGATATCGTGCCGAAAAAGGGCAAAATCATGATATAAACAGCAGGATGGGAGTAAAACCAGAACATATGCTGATAAATCACCGGATCGCCGCCGCCGGCAGGATTAAAAAAGCTCGTGCCGGCGATTAAATCAAAGGACAAGAGAACGAGAGCAGAAGCGAGAACGGGGGTGGAAAGCAGTACCAGAGTCGAGGTGGCCAGCATTGCCCAACAAAATAGCGGCATACTGTACAAATCCATCTCAGGAATCCGCATTTTCAGGATCGTGGTGATGAAATTAATCGAGCCTAAAATCGAAGAAGTCCCGATCAATAAAAGGCTCAAAATCCACAATTCTTCCCCCCATTTGCCGCTAATTAAGCTTAAAGGTGGGTAGGAAGTCCAACCGGACTGGGGAGCGCCGACAAAGAAACTGGATAATAATAGCAGCCCGCCGGGGGGATTAAGCCAGAAAGCCACAGCGTTAAGACGAGGAAAAGCCATATCTTCGGCCCCAATCATCAGGGGAATGAGATAATTGGCAAAACCTGCCCCAACCGGAACGATCCAAAGAAAGATCATGATCGTTCCGTGCATGGTCATAAATTGGTTATATAGTTCTGGGGAGACGAAATCGGGGTCGGGAGTGGCTAATTCTGTCCGCAGCACTTCCGCGAAAGCACCGCCAATAAAGAAGAAAAGAAAGGCAGTCACCAGATATTGAATACCGATAACTTTATGATCGGTGCAGAAAGTAAAGTAATCTGTCCACTTGCGGTGATGGATCACCTCGGGAACGGTTGCTGGGGTGGTTATTTCCGTTGATGCTGTCATAATGCCAAGATTTTAGATGACAAGAAAAATTACATTTGGTGCTGATGGGGAACTTGGGCGAGGATTTCAGCGTCGATGCCCATTTCTTCGGTGTAGGGGGTCAAATATTGACTATCAGAGCGATCTTTAGCGGTCATGGCTACGGTTTGATCGCTGTCAACTTCAGCGATTGTGTTATCCTGCACCCATTGGTCGTAATCTGCTTGGGAGTGAACCACAAAGCTAGATTTCATGCCACCGTGATAGGCCCCGCAAAGTTCCGCACAAATGATCGGATATTGACCAATTTGATTGGATGTGAACGATAACACCGTTTCTTGTCCGGGGATAACGTCCTGTTTTAGACGCAATTGGGGAACCCAGAAAGCATGGATCACATCTCCCGCTTCCATATTCAGTTGCACGGGGCGATTGACGGGAGCGTGCAGTTCCCCGGAAACAATGCCAGTTTCGGGATAGGTGAAGATCCAAGCGTATTGAATACCTTTAACATTGACCACTAGGGGGGGAACTCCTTCACCATCGTAGGAATTGCCGATACCTAGGGCTACTCTGCGATCGCCGCTCAGGGCTATCATCGTGCCGTGGTGATGACCGTGGTGGGCGATTTCTCCTTTGTCACCCTTGGAAATCAAGGGATCGAGACCGCCGATATTGTTATAAATCTCGAAGCTATAGACGGCAAGGATAAAGACGATTACCGTCGGGATGGCTGTCCAGAAGATTTCTAGGGGGACATTGCCCTCCACTGCCGGCCCGTCGGTTTGATCCCCCGGTTGACGGCGAAAGCGAATCACTATATAAACGATCACGCCTTCAACTATTAAAAATAGTCCCGTGGCGATGGTCATCATCAGATTAAAGATACTATCTATTTCCTTGGCATCTTCGGAAGCGGCCACGGGCATTAAGCCATGATTTTGGCCATACCAGAGACTAATTAAGGTCAAGGCGATCCCGAGTACAAGGGTCAGGATACTGCTGGGAATTTTCACGGTCTTTTCAATATTTTCAATAGTGCCTACTTATTCAAGGCTAAAACATGATTCCCCTATAGATGGGAAATTTAACCAGCATCTTCTGAGAATTTTATCTTTTCTTTGGGATCGTTTTCAGGGAAAGTATTTAAAATCACTAATTTTTATATTTTATTCTGAGTTTATGTAAACAAATGTAACGGAAATGGCCAGAAATCTAAAGAATATCTAAAAGGTTTTACCGGTCGTAAAAAAACTCATTCACAGTGATAACTAACTGGCAAACAAAGCCATGATCTTTGATGACAGACTCCTTGAGAACAGGCAAACCGATGACCGAATCTGTTTTTAACCCGACACCCCTAAGAGAAACCGGCAATATTCAGGTGTGGATGCGCCGCTTAGTCTGGAAAATTGCGATCGCTACTTTCGCCCTGATGGTGGTGGGTGCTGCCACCAGAGTTATGAACGCCGGTTTAGCTTGTCCCGATTGGCCTCTGTGTTACGGTCAATGGATTCCCAGTCAGCAGATGAATCTACAGGTATTTCTGGAGTGGTTTCATCGTCTCGATGCCTCTTTGATCGGGTTTAGTACGCTCGCTCTCGTCGGTCTGTCTTGGTGGTATCGTCGCCATCTTCCCCCTTGGCTGTTCCCCTCTGCGATCGCTGCTTTAGCTTTAATTCTCCTGCAAGGAGTCCTGGGAGGATTAACCGTGACCCAATTACTGCGATTTGACATCGTAACCGCCCATTTAGGCACAGCTTTGCTCTTTTTTGCTACCCTAATCGTCATTGCTATCTGTCTGACTCCCTACCGTCCCACAGGTACAGTCGGGAAACTAACTTGGCTCGGAATGGTCGCCACCGGTCTAGTTTATCTGCAATGTCTCCTCGGCGGTCTCGTCGGTTCCCGTTGGGCCGCCCATCAGTGTTTAACGGTTTCCCAACTCTGCACCGTGATGAATAGCCACATTATCGGGGTTTTTCCCGCCACTATCTCGGTGTTAACCCTAGTTTTCTTCGCTTGGCGAATTGCCGCTATCCATCCTCTCCTCAAAAAACTAGCTTTTAGCGCCGGGGGATTAGTCGCCCTACAGGTGTTTTTAGGCGTTGCCACCCTGAAACTGCATCTACAGGTGGAACCCTTAACCATTACCCACCACAGCATCGGTGCGCTATTGGTGGGAACCCTCGTCGCTTTTACCACTTTCGCCCTTCGCGATCGTTCTTTCGCTCCTAAGTAACTAGACACAATTAATTGCACATATCTAACCGCCTCTTGCATGAGTGCCTCTTGCCTATTGCCCATCCTAACCAAGAAGTTAATTTTGTCCCATTACTTATAAGCCATCTCTAAGGATTTAATCACGATGACTGGAACTCAAGCCCTTCGCCACCACGATAATTTTTTACAAGTCGCTAAAAGTTATTATCAACTCACTAAACCGCGAATTATTCCTCTACTGCTGATTACCACGGCCGCTTCTATGGAAATCGCCTCTAAAGGTCAGGTTTCCCCTCTCTTACTCTTTCTTACCCTCCTCGGTGGCACTCTCGCCGCCGCCGCCGCTCAAACCTTAAACTGTATCTATGATCGCGACATCGATCACACCATGCTTCGCACCCGCGCCCGTCCCATTCCCTCCGGCCGCGTGCAACCCCTCCACGCCCTCATTTTTGCCTTCGTTTTAGCCTCCCTTTCCCTAGCACTTTTTGTCTTTTTTGTCAATACTTTGAGCGGATTTTTAGCAATGACCGGTATCGCATTTTATATGCTGATTTATACCCATCTGCTCAAGCGTCATAGTATCCAAAATATTGTTATCGGTGGCGCGGCTGGCTCGATTCCTCCCCTAGTGGGTTGGGCGGCAGTAACGGGCGATCTCGGTTGGATTCCTTGGATTTTATTCGCAATTATTTTCCTTTGGACTCCTCCCCATTTTTGGGCTTTGGCTTTAATGATCAAGGATGATTATGCAGAAGTGGATATCCCGATGATGCCCGTAGTTAAAGGAGAACAAGCCACTAGCGAGCAGATTTGGCTCTATACTTTAATCGTCGTTCCTGTCACTTTCCTCCTGATTTATCCCTTGGCTGCCTGTGGTGTGGTCTATGGTGTAGTGGCTTTAATTTTAGGGTTTGTTTTCCTGAAAAAAGCTTGGCGATTAAAACAGAATCCTTTTGATCGGGACATCGCTCGATCGCTGTTTAAATATTCCATTCTTTACATGATGTTATTATGTACAGCTATGGTGATCGATAGTTTACCCATGACCTCTCGTCTCCTCGCTACAATTGCCAGTTTATTCTCCTGTAGTTAATCTCAGTTATCAGTTATCAGTTATCAGATGTGAGTTTTAGGTGAGCAGTATTAAATAGCAGTTTCCTAGTGTCTTTTCAATGTTTACTGATCACTGATCACTGAAAAACCCCACTTCCCGACTACTGATTGCGACTAAGGGAGTTAATTCGCTCGATTAGTTGGGCTAAGATTTCTTGTAATTGTCGATCTTGATGTTGGGAAAGGTTGATTTTATCACAGCTATAAATAACAGTGGTGTGATCTTTGCCGCCAAATTCTTCGCCAATGCGCGGTAAGCTTAAATCCGTGTGTTGACGCATCAAATACATCCCAATCTGTCGGGCAAAACTAATTTCTCGTCGGCGGGAATTTCCTTTTAGATCGGCGATCGAGAGTTGAAATTTTTCTGCTACTACCGCCATAATAATCTCAGGAGAAGTGGCAATTTTGGCCATTGGTGGATTTAAAACCGGCGCGATATTTTCTACCGTCATCGGCAATCCAGAGATAGAAATATAAGTAGTAGCCCGGATTAATGCCCCCTCTAATTCGCGAATATTAGAAGTATAATTAACGGCAATATATTCGATAACTTCTCTTGGGAGACGCAGATTTTCGTACTCGGCCTTTTTTTGTAAAATTGCCATGCGAGTTTCGATATCCGGTGCTTGGATATCGGCGACTAATCCCATAGAAAAGCGAGAAATTAAACGATCCTGTAAACTGGGAATCTGTTTGGGGAGGCGATCGGAGGCTAAAACCACCTGTTTTCCCGCTTCGTGCAGGGTATTAAAGGTATGAAAAAATTCTTCTTGAGTGTATTCTTTTCCTTCAATAAATTGCAGATCATCCACTAATAATATATCCGCATGGCGATAATGATTACGAAAACTTTCCATACTATCTTGACGGATAGCAGTGATTAAATCATTAGTAAATTGTTCCGTCGATACATAAGAAACCCTGGATTGGGGATATAATTCCAGACGATAATGACCGATCGCTTGCATTAAATGGGTTTTCCCTAATCCCACTCCACCACAAAGAAAAAGCGGGTTAAATTCGCGTCCGGGTAATTCCGCTACCGCTAAAGCAGCCGCGTGGGCCATGCGATTAGTTGGCCCGACAACAAAACGGGAAAAATTATATTTAGGGTTAAGTTGATTACCGGGGGATAATTCTGATTCTAAGCTAGTGTCAGGCTGGAAAATAGCGATCGAATCGCCCTGTTGTGCCGTTAGTTGAATCTCGACGGGATAACCGACGATATCCTGTACTACTTCGGCAATTGTTGACAGATAATTTTTCTGAAGATGGTTAAGAATAAAGGGATTGGCAGCCTGAATTACTAAGCGATTGTTTTGCCATTCTTTAACCGTCGCTGTTTGAAACCAAGTCTCGAAAGCGGGACGGGTTAATAGTAATTTTAGACGCTCTAGGAGATTATGCCAAAGTTGTTGGGCGCTGCTATCCACGGTTAATTTTGATTAACAAAGTTGATCTAGTGATGCTGCAGGGAAACCTTATCAGTTTAGCGAGATTTTTCCGCTGACGATAAAATGATTTTCAGAGCTAAACAATTAATCTTTAGACAGATGACGCAAGTTTTAACAATCACCCAATTAGGAAATCCAATTCTACAGCAAAAAGCACCAGCGATCGATAATCTTCTCGATTCTGACTGTCAAAATTTGATCGATTCCCTGATTACCACCGTGCAAGCTGCCCACGGGGTGGGAATCGCCGCGCCCCAAGTTGCTCGGTCTCTGCGTCTGTTTATCGTTGCTTCTCACCCCAATCCTCGTTATCCGGACGCTCCGATGATGCCACCCACTGCCGTGATTAATCCTCGCATTTTGCAGGTCAGCGAGGAAATGGTCAAGGGTTGGGAAGGTTGTCTCAGTGTCCCCAATTTACGCGGTTTTGTCCCCCGTCATCAGTGGATCGAGGTGGCATATTGCGATCGCAAGGGTCGCGAAATCCGTCAAGTTTTCAGGGATTTTGTCGCGCGCATCTTTCAACACGAATACGATCATCTCGAAGGAATCCTCTTTCTCGATCGCCTTGCTTCTCCGGCAGATTTATACTCGGAGGAAGAATACCAAAAAATCAGTCAAAATATTTAGGGTCTGCTGAATAAATCTAAAAACCTTGTTGGGTAAGACTTTTAGACTTTTTGTCAATCAAAAAGTACCGGACTGGGAGTGATCAGGGGGAAAATTCCGGGACTTTTTCCCTGAAAATTAGGTAGTTGACCACCTGA
>NZ_JADBSA010000265.1:0-12167 GCF_020246945.1 Microcystis sp. M113S1
AGGAGCCACTTTAATCTATCTAGCTACAGGCATTCATCCCGCCGATTTACCCCAAAAAGATGGCAAAATTCAATTAAATAATTTAGCCAATTTAAGTCCTGCTTTTGTTCATTGGTTAGGGCAGTTAATTGAACCTAGTCTCGAGAAAAGGTTTGTTTCAGCACAGGCAGCCAATCAAGCTTTAAATACTCTCCACGAAATGCAATTAACTGCCTCAAACCTTGAAAAACCCGCAGGGAGTCGGGTACAGTTGCAAAAAAGCGAGGAGAAAATTAAAATATCTTTACCTCCCGAAGGTTTTACCCCTAAATTAATTTTTCTTGGAGCCTTTGCCATCGCTTGGAACGCTTTTTTATTAGTATGGACAGGAGGAGCCGTTTCTATTCCTCTCTGGATGAGTTGGTTTTTTCTGCTCTTTTCCTTGCCCTTTTGGTTTGTGGGTTTAGGAATGCTTTACCAGATTATTTATTGTCTCAAAGGGGAGGAAATTATCACTATTGATAGGGAAGAAATTGTTGCCATTCAGCGAATTTTTGGTTGGCAACTTCCCGGCAAAAAGAAAATAGCACGGCAACATATTAATAAACTGGTGAAAGCTGATAGTTATCATACCAAAGATAGCGATGGCGATCGAGTTTATGTACCGATGGCTTTAACTATTTGGGCGGGGACTAAAGAATATACTATTAGCAGTAAGACAAAAGAATATCTGAGTAACCCCGAAATTGAATGGTTAGCAGCGGAATTAAGTCAATGGTTAGGAATACCCATTACTAATAGGTAGCTGGTTACAATCAGCTTTTTTCTCCCTTCTCCCCCACTGATTACTGATAACTGCTTACTGATAACTGAAAAATCTCCCCACTTTCCACTTCCCCACTTCCCACCCCCTGATATAGACGAACTGTCTGTGATCAGTGTAAAATTTTATGAAGAGTCTGGGCTTTTTTGCTCCAGAGCCAGTGACTAAGATCAAAAGTGTGTCATCCCATCGATAATTAAGTTTATGAGCGCCACTGTTACCGTAGAAAAACGCAAATTAGAAAAACCCCCTTTAGAACTGCATTATCTCGGCGATCGAGTCTTGCGTCAACCGGCCAAGCGGATTACTAAAGTCGATGACAGCATTCGTCAATTAGCCAGAGAAATGCTGCAAACTATGTATAGTTCCAATGGTATCGGGTTAGCAGCTCCCCAAGTGGCAGTCAATAAACAATTGATTGTCATCGATTGTGAACCCGATAAACCCGAAAATACGCCCCTAATTCTGATTAATCCCCAAATTATCGGTTATAGTCGGGAATTGTGCAAAGCGGAAGAAGGTTGTTTGAGTATTCCCGATGTGTTTTTAGATGTCATCCGTCCCCAATCGATCGAAGTCAGTTATAAAGATGAACAGGGGAAACCGCGAAAACTGCAAGCTAACGGTTTACTAGCGCGGGTAATTCAACACGAAATGGATCATCTTAATGGTGTCATGTTCGTCGATAGAGTAGATAACGATTTGGCACTCAATGAAGAATTAAAAAAACACGGTTTTTCCGTGCAAGCGGTGAAACCTGTTGAGAAAGTGACAAAATAAAGGCATTAGTTAATTTAGGTGAGGAGTGAAGATGACCCCGAAAAGCGGCGTTTTATTATTATTATCCTGTATTGCAGCGATCGCCAGTGTGGGTTGTGTCTTTGAAATTAGTTCGGGAGAACCGGATTTAGGCAATACCACCACTGGCTTAATTCTAGCTGCAAGTGTGCCACTAACAGCCCTATTTTTTTGGGCGGCGGTTAAAGACACAAGAGCCAATTACAAGTAGAATAACTTCCCCTCGGTTATCGAAAAATTGGCATAATTTTCATGAGCAGAAGAGAGAATTTATTTCTCTCTTTTGTTTGTTTTAACTACAGGACAAATTGCCAGAAAAAGTTACTTATTTTGAGGATTTTATCATCTTTCATGACAATGAATTATATGCCGACCGCTGAAAATCTGATTAGGTAAAGATTTCTCCAGGCTGCATCTCACCTTTGCAGAAATACGGACAATCAGCAATTATCAGTGACTCTTAAATTATTACAAATATATCAGCATCTGTCTGTAAGCATCCCACCGAAAAACTAATGCGCTTCGGGGTTTGGGGGGTAGAACCCCCCAAAGTCAAGGATTGAGTGATAAAATCGGAAGTGCGATCGCTGCTCTTGTAGGTTGAGTTGAGGAAAGAAACCCAACACAACCAACAGTCACTTTTTCAACGTCAACTCAACTGCTAACAAACTTTAATTAAACTCAAACATATTCAAGAAAACAACCATGATTGATATGATGATAGTTAAACAAATTGCTCAAGAGACTTGAGAGCTTTTTATCTGTCTCTCTACTTAGAATTATATAGGGTCTGCTGAAAAAGTTTTTCGGTGGGGGTTGGGGGTTGGGGTGTGGGGTGTGGGGTTTTACCCATTTTCAGGTAGTCAATTACCTAATTTTCAGGGAAAAAGTCCCTGAATTTTCCCCCCAATCACTCCAAGGGTCGGCACTTTTTGAGGGCAAAAAAGTCTAAAAACCTTGTTGGCATAGTTGGCATAGAAGCCATGTTTAGTCTTAGCCATCTCAAACAAACTAAAGTCTATCAAGAAGCAACAAAAGAAGGTAGAGAAGAAGGTCAACAACGGGGAAAATTACCAGCAAAGTTAGATTATATTACCCTCGCTACTGCCTTAGACTTAGACATGGAAAGGGGGCGAGAAGTTCCCGAAAAATGCCGTCAAAATCTATCCGTAATCGGGCAATTTTATGAAACTAATTCTCTACCAATGTCCTAAGGAATTAGTGCAGTTTAGTTGCGTCAATTTACCCTTGCCCGCGCTTTCATTTTGTCTGTGATGACTCTTTTTATCTTTGGTTTTGCTATTCGTTTATTAGCTCTGATTGGTTTCGCTGTCATACTTTTAACTATTAGCGCCAAACGTTTTCGCAATCAGTTAAGTTAATCATTTTTCAATCATTCCCTGGGGAAAAAATTAATCTATCCCAGGGTCGTGAATAACGATTAATTATTAATCCTTTAACCGAAACGACCACTAACATAATCTCTAGTGGACTCTTGAGCGGGATTTTGAAAGATTACCTCCGTGCGATCATATTCCACTAAATAACCCACTTTACCGCCTTTTGGGGTCGGTTCGGCATTATAAAAAGCCGTTAAATCAGAAACCCGTGACGCTTGTTGCATATTATGAGTAACAATAACTATAGTATATTGGGTTTTTAATTCGTGAATTAATTCCTCAATTTTTAGAGTAGAAATTGGATCGAGTGCCGCACAGGGTTCATCCATTAAAACAACTTCTGGTTTAACCGCAATAGCGCGGGCAATACATAACCTTTGTTGTTGTCCCCCCGATAAAGCTAAACCACTTTCTTTGAGTTTATCTTTAACATCATCCCAGAGAACGGCTTTTTTTAAAGATTCCTCCACTAATTGATCCATATCACCGATGTAACCATTTAAGCGCGCCCCAAAAGCGATATTTTCATAGATAGATTTAGGAAAAGGATTCGGTTTCTGAAAAACCATACCAATACGACTGCGTAACCCGATAGGATTAACGGAATTACCATAAATATCTTGACCGCGAAAGGTAACTTTTCCCTCAATTTTGGCACTTTTAACCAGATCATTCATGCGATTAAAACAGCGCAAAACCGTACTTTTTCCGCAGCCAGAGGGACCGATAAAAGCGATCGCTTTTTTCTCAGGAATATCAAGGTTAACATCACGAACAGCGAGATTAGAACCGTAGTAAACATTTAAGTTTTTGGTTCTCAAAACCGCATCGGTAACAACATCTGTACTATACATAATTTTCAAAGGAAAAAGAAGATGGGTGTTTTTTTTCAGTGACCAGTAAACAGTAATCAGTAATCAGTGAAAAGAAAACTGCCAACTTGCCACTTCATACTGTTCACTGAAAACTCACATCTGATAACTGATAACTGATAACTGATTTAGCCAAAACGTCCACTAACATAATCTTTAGTTGCTTGTTCTTGAGGATCACCGAAGATTTTGTCCGTATGATCAAACTCGACTAGATAACCAATTTTGCCCCCTTTATCGGTGGCTTCAGCGTTATAAAAAGCCGTTAAATCTGCTACTCTAGTAGCTTGTTGCATATTGTGAGTAACAATAATAATTGTATAACGTTCTTTTAACTCGTGCATTAATTCCTCAACTTTTAAAGTTGAAATCGGATCGAGTGCCGAACAGGGTTCATCCATTAATAATACTTCTGGTTGAGCGGCAATAGCGCGAGCAATACATAATCTTTGTTGTTGTCCCCCCGATAGGGAAAAACCGCTTTCTTTCAGTTTATCTTTTACTTCTTCCCAGAGAGCTGCCCGACGCAAGGATTTTTCTACTAATTCATCTAAATCGCCTTTATAACCATTTAATCGCGATCCGTAAACCACATTATCATAGATGGATTTGGGGAAAGGATTAGGGCGCTGGAACACCATACCGATACATTTTCTTACTTCGACAGGATCCACCTCTTGAGAGTAAATATCCTGGTTATGATAAAAAACTTTGCCGTCAATACGAAAACCGTGAATTAAATCATTGAGACGATTAAAACACCTGAGAATGGTACTTTTTCCGCAGCCAGAGGGTCCGATAAAAGCGGTGACTTTATTTTTGGGAATATCGATCGAAACGTCTCGTACTGCTCGATAATTACCATAGTAGATATCAGCCTTATCGACCTTTAAAACGGTTCCTGTAGAATGGGTGTTAGAGTTAGTTAGCATAAATTATTTACCTTGAATTTGGCTAATTTAGGAATCAGAAAGATAGGTAGATTTTTACTTAAATATCCCTTTTTGCTTTTCACTTTTTACTTTACTTAATAGGTTTTCTGGCGCGTAGCTAAACGGGATAAAATGTTAGTTACCAACACCAAAAGCACCAGAATTAAAGCACCTGCCCAAGCTAATTGCTGTTGAGGGGCAAAAGGGGCCGTAGCAAAGTTGAAAACTAAGACCGAAAGGGTGGCAATCGGTTCAAAGACACCTCGAGGCCAAAAGTTAGAGAATAATGCCGTAAAAATTAAGGAGGCGGTTTCCCCGGCTGCCCTAGCGATCGCCAGAGTCACACCGGTTAAAATAGCGGGAACTGCGGCAGGAAGGACGATTTTTAGGACGGTTTGGTAGTTATAGGCCCCTAAACCCATGGCTGCCCAGCGGATGTCTTGGGGAACGATTTTTAAAGCTTCATCGGTGGTTCTAATAATAGTCGGTAACATTAACACTGCTAAACCGATCGAACCGGCCAGGGCAGAAAAACCTAAAAGGGCTGTTCCTTCGCCAAATAAGGGCGCAACTAACAAACCGAAGGCGAAAACCCCGACAATAATCGAGGGAACGCCCGCTAAAACGTTGGTAGCAAAGCGCACACCCTGGGCAAGTTTGTTATCACCGCTAAATTCCGAGAGATAAACCGCCGCTAAAACGCCGATGGGAACTGCGATCGCTGTAGCGAGGGCAACGACGATAATTGTGCCTAAAATGGCATTAGCGATGCCGCCTCCTCCTAACCCCGGCGGTGGTGGTAATTTAGTAAAGAGATTAGCGTTTAAACGACCCACCCCTTGCACAAAAACGAAGCCTAGGACGGCAAAAAGGGGAATCACGGTGACAGCTAAACATAAAGCCGAGAGAACGGTCATAATTGTCCCCAATAGCGATCGAGGACTACTCGGTTTCTTTTTGAGATTATTGCCTAAATTCGCACTATCCATATCAGTTATCAGTTATCAGTTATCAGTGAACAGTAATCAGTGATTAGTAAACAGTAAACAGTGAAAAGTGAAAAGACAGCAGTAAACTGCCATTTGATGATGATCACTTAATACATAGGCTTTTCTGGTTTCTGTGTGGAAACGAGGTCTATACTGATAGAATATCCGCAAAATAGTCCTAAAAGTGTCGCCTAGTAAGCATTTCACGATTCCATAAGCAAAAATTATCAAACAAAGTCGAGAAGATCCATACATACTGCTCACTTAAAACTCAAAACTGATAACTGATAACTGACGACCGATGGCTTAATACTTAGCTTTGACGCGATTAACGATTAATTCTGCGAAGATATTGACTACTAGGGTCAAAACCAAGAGAACAAAACCCGCATACATTAAAGCTGATACTTGCATTCCCGATGCTTCGGCGAATTGGTTAGCCAATAAGGAAGCGATCGTGTTAGCGGGGGCGAGAATAGAGGCACTAATGCGGTTAGAATTGCCGATAATCATCGTTACTGCCATTGTTTCCCCTAAAGCCCGCCCTAAAGCTAACATAATCCCCCCGACAATCCCGGAAAAAGCGGCAGGAATTAATACCCGAAAAATCGTTTCCCAACGGGTGGCTCCCAAACCTAGGGAAGCTTGCCGCAAATCCGGCGGTAAAGCGGCCAAAGAGTCACGAGAGATAGCGATAATAATCGGCAGGATCATAATCGATAAAATTACCCCCGCCGGTAACATACCTGGCCCGCCCAAGGGGGTGCTAAACAGAGGAATCCAACTAAAATTAGCATTTAACCAGTTGCCCGGGGGTCTGAGTATAGGAATCAGTACAAAAATACCCCACAATCCGTAAACAACACTGGGAATAGCGGCCAAGAGTTGTACGAGAAAAACTAAAATTGTCCGCGCATTTAAGGGAATAAAATCTTCGCTTAAAAAAATGGCCGAACCGATACCGAGGGGAACAGCAATCAGGAGGGCAATCAGAGAACTAACGAGAGTTCCGTAGATAACGGGCAGAACTCCGAATTCTTCCCGACCGCGCACGGGATTCCAAGCGCTACTGGTCAAAAATCCCAGACCAAAGGTTTGAATCGCTGGTAAAGCCCGAATAAAAATAACTAGGGCAATTAGGAGCAAAATTACCCCAATAGCGATGGCAAAGGCGGTAGTTAATCCAACAAAGCCTTTATCGAGGATTTTTTCCGATTCTGGACGTTCTTTAAAAGTTGAGTCGGGTGAAACTGTAGGCGCACTCATGATTAGGGTTTAAATCCAGCTAGTTTGAGGTAGCTAAGGTCGAAATTGACTTTTCTACACTATTACTGTAACTTTGAATACATTTTTTCGGCGACTAATCCACCCTGATTGTGTAATCAGGATAGATGACATCGGCGGCGGCGGCTACTCGTTCCCGGACGTTTTTCGGTAGGGGAATATAACCAAGGGGACCGGCTTGTTCTTGTCCCTGATTGAGTCCAAATTCGATCATCGCCTCCATAGCTAAAGCTTTTTGGGGATCGTTGTATTTTTTATAAACCAACATCCAAGTGTAGGTGACAATGGGATAGGAATTTTCCCCCGGGGGATCAACGATAAAAGCCCGCAGATTTTCGGGTAATTCCACCGTGGCTAAGGTTGCAGCGGCGTTGGTTTCATCGGGATTGACAAATTTACCCGCCTGATTTTGCAGGGCGGCCATGGGCAGGTTATTATTTTTAGCGAAACCATACTCGATATAGCCGATCGAGCCTTGATTTTGTTGAATTAGGGCAGTTACGCCTTCATTGCCTCTACCGCCGAGAAATTTACCTTTTTTGGTCGGCCATTGTACGGCTTTTCCGTCCCCGATGCTTTTTTTCCATTCGGGACTAACGGCGCTTAAAAACTTGGTAAAAACTCCCGTTGTCCCGCTACCGTCTGCCCGGTGAACTACGGTAATTTCTTGATCGGGTAGTTTTAAATCGGGGTTATCGGCGGCAATTTTGGCATCGTTCCAACGGGTAATCGTGCCTAAAAAGATGCCTACATAGGCTTCCCTACTTAGTTTCAGCCCTTCTACTCCGGGCAAATTATAAGCCATAACGATGCTTCCCGCCGTCATCGGTAGCAGTAAAACCCCGCGGCTAACTCTGGCCATATCTTCGTCACTCATGGCTACATCGGAAGCGCCAAAATCGATCGTACCTTGAATAAATTGTTCGACTCCCGCCCCGCTACCGGTAGATTGATAGTTAATTAGCAGTTTAGAAAATAGTTGATTGATGGTGACAAACCAGTTTTGATATAGGGGTGCAGGAAAAGAAGCTCCCGCACCATTGAGGGCGACCTCTCCTTGTAGAGGGACTTGGGAGATTCTATTGCTTCCCTCTCCGCTAGTTCCTGCCGTATCACCGCCCCCACAAGCGGTTAAAGTCGCTGTTAAAGTCGCTATGGATAAGGCTGTTAGTAAATGGGTTCTGTTGTTGTTGAGCATAGGATGAGGATTAATTTTGATCCGTAAACTGCCTTAAATCTTATGCTAAAAGTTACCACAGCTTGGTAAAGAATAGGTTAAGAAGTGAATAAAAAAAATATAATGTATTGTCAAGGAAAATTTTCTCGATAACTAGACAAAAATCTCAACTTCTTTTACTATTTATTTTGACTGAACATTAGTTTTAAGTCGCAGGTAAAGCCGCTAACTTTTCATGTCTAGATAGGGGTTGTCTCTTTCCTTACCATTATAGCGACGTAAAAACAACAAAGAAAATATTAAGGTTTTTAGCCATCATCCCCCAGCCTTGAGTCAGTTATCAGTTATCAGTTATCAGTTATCAGATGTGAGTTTTCAGTTCACCGATTACCGATTACAGCAAAAAACTCCCCAACACCCAAATCCCTCACTGATTACTGATTACTGTTTACTGGTCACTGAAAAAACACCTAGTGCCCCTTTTTTACTTTGTCCTTTTTACACCTATGCTAGAAATTTTTACTCAGCTATCTCGTCCGACCAAAGTAGTCGCAATTGTCCTAGGAACTGCTCTACTTTTACCCGCTTGTGCCAATATTAATCCTCAAGACCTAAAACCAATTAAAATTGATGGTTCGAGTACCGTAGCACCAATTACCAATAAAGTTCTCGAAGATTTTAAAGCTAATACCCCTAACAAAGCTTTGGCTGATGTTAAAATTGACACTAATATTTCAGGAACCGGCGGCGGTTTTAGAAAATTTTGTGCGGGAGAAACCGATATTAATAATGCTTCTCGGCCGATTTCTGTGGAAGAATTAAAAGAATGTGATGCTAATAAGGTAAGATTTATCGAACTACCGATCGCATTTGATGCTTTAACCGTGGTAGTCAATCCCCAAAATAACTGGCTTGATGATATTTCAACTACAGAATTAAGAACTATTTGGGAACCAGCGGCCGAGAATAAAATCAAACGTTGGAATCAAATTAATCCCGCTTGGCCTGACCAACCGATTACCCTTCACGGGCCCGGTAAAGACTCCGGAACCTACGATTTTTTCAGTGAGGTAATTAACGGCAAAGATGCCAGTCGTGGGGACTTTAATTTTAGTGAAGATGACCAAGCTTTAGTTAATGCCGTCAGTCAAGATCCCAACGCTTTGGGATATTTTGGTCATGCTTACTATGAACAAAATCGGGATAAATTAAAAGCTTTGAAAGTTAACGGTATCGAACCAACTCGCAGCAATGTAGAGGATAGTAAATATCAGCCTTTATCTCGTCCTTTGTTTATTTATGTTAATGCCCAAAAAGCCCAAGGGAATCCCGCTTTAGAGAAATTTGTCAAATATTATCTCGATCGAGTTCCTGATTTATTAGATAGTATTGGTTATATTCCTCTACCGGATGAGGCCTATCATTTGGCACGGGTACAGTTGCAAAAATTTGAGATAGGAACAGTTTTTGATGGCAGACCCCAACCCAATTTAACCATCGGGGAATTACTTCGTAAACAAGCCCAATTTGAAGCTAAGTAACGATTCCCATCTGGAAGGAAAATATATAAGAATTTTCCTGCTCCTATCTGCCCCCTACCATAGCAAGAGGTTTGCCAATTTAAAGCAACAGAGATACAGAAAAAAAAGAGGGGATAAACCCCCCAGCTTATCGAGAAACTTGTTAATTAGGGTTTGCTGAATAAATCTAAAAACATTGTTCGATAAGACTTTTAGACTTTTTGTCAATCAAAAAGTGCCGCCCCTTGGAGTGATTGGGGGGAAAATTCAGGGACTTTTTCCCTGAAAATTAGGTAATTGACCACCTGAAAATCGGTAAAACCCTACACCCCACACCCCACACCCCACACCCTACCCCCACGAAAAACTTTTTGCTGCAAACCCTAATTAACCTTTCGGTGTCGCCCCAAATTGTTCGATGAGGATAGAGGTTAACAGCGATTTTAGATCTTCACAGGGAATCCCTTTTTGTACACAGCTTCCCAGGTGGGCATCTTTACCCACTTTACCCCCCATGTAGAGGTCAACTCCTTCCACGGTTTTGCCGTCTTTGCGCGCTTTTGTCCCCATCAAACCGATATCGGCCACTTGGGGTTGTCCGCAGGAGTTAGGGCAACCAGTCCAATGGATCCGCACACCCCGGGGGATATTTAATTCCGCATCTAACTGACGAATCAAGTCCACAGCCTTATT
Source organism: Microcystis sp. M113S1 (assembly GCF_020246945.1). Taxonomy (NCBI): domain Bacteria; kingdom Bacillati; phylum Cyanobacteriota; class Cyanophyceae; order Chroococcales; family Microcystaceae; genus Microcystis; species Microcystis sp. M113S1. The sequence goes on from NZ_JADBSA010000265.1 coordinate 10,468, forward strand.
TTTGGTTTCAATCAGGGCAAAATTGCAGAATTGCGCCCCCGTGCAAGAAACGAGCGCTCGTTGTAAAGGAGTGGGATTGGGGGTAAACTTAGCCAGTAAAGGCTCGGTTAAAAGAGTCGCAATATTTTCAGCCGCTATATTGGGAATAATCACGTTTTGTTCCACGGTTAAACGCAATTCTCCGCTGCCATACACTTCGGCAATCCGGGCTAAATCCAACATATCATCGGCAAATAGACGACCAACGGGAATACAAAGACCGATATAGCTCAATCCCTCCTGTTTTTGGGGAAAAACTCCTAAATGATCTCGTTTTTCCCAGTCAATAGCGTCTTTTTCGGCTGCCGTTGCCAAAGGATAACCTAAGTGATTAGCCACCCGCGTGCGGAATTCCTCAATTCCCCACTCATCAATTAACCACATTAAACGGGATTTTTGACGGTTGGAGCGCAATCCGTTATCGCGGTAAACTTCCAAAATTCCTCGGCATAAATCCACCACTTCCTGATTCGGTCTCACCCAAACATTGATGGGAATTGCCGCTTCACAGCGTTTAGCTGAGAAAAAGCCGCCCACCACGACATTAAAGCCTAATTCTCCCTCTTTATAGGCAGGAACAAAGGCAATATCGTTAATTTCCGCATGAACGGAATTATCCCGTCCCCCCTCGATGGCAATATTAAATTTGCGGGGCAGATTGGTAAATTGATAATTACCTTGACCGTAGTTGGTAATCATATCTTGGACTTTTTGGACTAATTCCCTGGTGTCAATTAATTCATCCGCGTCTAGTCCCGCCATGGGTGAACCGGTAATATTTCTGACATTATCCATGCCCGATTGTACCGAAGTCATGCCCACGGATTTTAGTCGTTGGAAAATATCAGGAATATCTTCGATACGAATACCGCGTAATTGTAGGTTTTGACGAGTAGTAATATCGGCATTGCCATCATCACCGTAACGCTGCACGATTTCCCCTAAAACTCGCATTTGCTCACTACTGAGAATGCCGTTAGGAATCCGCAAACGCATCATAAATTTGCCCGGGGTGACGGGACGATAAAAAACCCCCACCCATTTTAAGCGATGTTCTAAATCGGTTTTATCCATCGCTTCCCAACCGATTTGGGCAAAATGATCCAGTTCATCTTTAATGGCTAATCCGTCTTTTTCGGCTTTAAATTTCTCGAATTTATTGAGAGTTGTTCCATCTTTTTCAGGTGCTTGTACCACGAATCTATCTCCTTACTGGTCTGTGGGTGCAATTGTTCTAGTTGGTGCGGTTTAGAAATGAAGAAATCGGGATTTAACAATAAGTATTCTTTAAAATACTGTCGTCATTAGCAAAAATTTAGTAATTTACCTAGTCTCTATTTGTTATTTAATTCGTTTTAAGTTGGATAATTTTGTATTGTTTGTAACAGAAATCCGCTCACCATCGTGTTTAGGCATTTATATCATGCAGTAAGTGCATTAAGGTGGGGTGTGGGGAAGTGGGGAGAATAAATAGGGTTTGCTGAATAAATCTAAAAACCTTATCCAACAAGGTTTTTAGATTTTTTTTCCCTCAAAAAGTGCCGACCCTTGGAGTGATTGGGGGGAAAATTCAGGGACTTTTTCCCTGAAAATTAGGTAATTGACCACCTGAAAATGGGTAAAACCCCACACCCCACACCCCAACCCCCAACCCCCAACCC
>NZ_JADBSA010000266.1:0-12741 GCF_020246945.1 Microcystis sp. M113S1
TGGTCAATTACCTAATTTTCAGGGAAAAAGTCCCTGAATTTTCCCCCCAATCACTCCAAGGGTCGGCACTTTTTGAGGGAAAAAAAGTCTAAAAACCTTGTTGGATAAGGTTTTTAGATTTATTCAGCAAACCCTAATTATTGTAGAGGGGGAGAAGGGAGAATAAATAAAAATAATCTCCCTACCCCACACCCTGTCCTGAGGAAAAACTTCTTCAGCCAACCCTAGTTAAGGCCTGCTCGATTCTCTGACTATCGAGGGAGCGGCCGATAAAGACCAAGCGAGTTTGCCGCATTTCTGTGGATTGCCAGGGTCGATCGAAGAAAGAATCAAAGCGATCGCCGACTCCCTGTAACACCATACGCATCGGTTTATTGGCCACGTTAACAAATCCCTTGACCCGATAGATTTCTTCTAAGGCCACCAATTCTTTGATCCGTTCGGTCAAAATTTGGGCATCTACGGGAGAATCGAGGCAAAACTGCACGGAATTGATATCCTCATCGTGATCGTGTTCTTCCTCGTGATCATGATGACTAGGACGACTAGCTAAATTATCCTCGACGGCGGCATTAAATCCCAATAGCACATCAGGGCTAATTTGTCCATCGGCACAAGTAACTATTTTTACCGTCGATCGCAGTTGCGTTTTCAGCCAATTAATAATTTTTTCTAATTCAATTTCGCTGATTAGATCGGTTTTAGTTAAGAGTACCAGGTCAGCGCAGGCTAACTGATCTTCAAATAACTCCTCAATGGGCGTTTCGTGTTCTAAATTGGGGTCTGCTTGCCTTTGTGCCGTTAAAGCGTCCAAATCCGCCACCAGACGACCCCTAGCGACAGCAAAACCATCCACCACGGTGATTACTCCATCTACCGTGGCGCCGTTGCGGATTTCCGGCCAGCGAAAAGCTTGAACCAGAGGTTTAGGTAAAGCTAACCCCGAAGTTTCGATCAGCATACAATCCAACTGTTGCCGTCGCTCCAGCAATTTCTGCATGGTGGGGAGAAATTCTTCCTGTACTGTGCAGCACAGACAACCATTGGTCAATTCCACAATATTATCGTTGGGGTCATCGTCGCAAATCTGACAACTTTTCAACAAATCACCATCAATTCCCACTTCTCCGAATTCATTGACCATAACGGCCACCCGTCGACCTTGATTATTTTGCAGTAGATGACGGATGAGGGTAGTTTTTCCCGCACCCAGAAAACCCGTGATCACAGTAACTGGAATTTTGTGCATAGATAGGGCGATCGATCATGTTTCTAGATCAATCTATCAGACTCTCGGTCTAGGGTTGAGGGTTTCAGCGCTAATTCTTTAGGATTGCCCCACCAATTGCCGGACTGTCACAAACTAGCTGAAATTTTCCTAGTTAGTCGTTATTCTGGTAAAAGTTTCAGCCGGCTAAAATAATCGCTGAAAAACTTTTGTGGGAGTGGATCATGTTACAACGTCTTTTTTTAGCCTTTACCCTCGCTTTTCCTCTTTATTTAAGCATTGCTATTCAACAAACTTATCCTCTAGCTGATAGAGTAAATCGCCCTTCTTCTCGCGGAATCAATAAAATTGAGCAGACGGTAAAAACTATCCAAAAGCAATTAAAACAAGAGCATTCGGTTCAATTAGATTAATAAATTTTGGCAACAAGAGGAGAGATAAAACTCCTCTTTTTTACTTTTTACTTGACAAATTAGCGGCTATTTGCTGCGGAGGTTGGTATTCGGGAACTAAATCTTGTAGGGACTTAACTAAGCCCTGACGGTCATTAACTTGAATATAATTAAGCAGTTGCTCTAATTTGATTTGCAATTTGTCCCAAGCAAGAAAGTGTTCATTAGCGCAAAAAATCTTTGGGTGAGAGGTGGGACGAGCTTTATCGGTATCGATTAATAATTCTTCGTAGAGTTTTTCCCCCGGTCTTAATCCTGTGATTTCAATATCGATATCTTGCCCTAATTCCAAGCCACTTAAACGAATCATCTGTAGGGCCAAATCGTAAATTCTTACCGGTTCACCCATATCTAACAGGAATACCTCACCCCCTCGGGCCATTGCTCCTGCTTGCATAACCAAACGCACCGCCTCTGGAATAGACATAAAATAGCGAATAATATCGCGATGGGTGAGGGTGATATTCTTACGTTGGGCGATTTGTTCCCGGAAACGCGGCACCACGGAACCGCTACTATCGAGAACATTGCCAAAGCGGACGATAGCGCAACGGGTGGAAGTGTCGGGTAAAGCGGCCAAAGCTTGTACAACTAACTCAGCACAGCGTTTGCTCGACCCCATAATGTTAGTCGGTCTGACGGCCTTATCGGTGGAAATAAGAACTAAATTACTAACTGAATTCTCGATCGCAGTCTGAGCGACATTTAAAGTCCCCCAAACATTAGTGTAAACCCCCTGACTAGCATTGGCTTCCACAAGAGGAACGTGCTTATAGGCGGCCGTGTGATAAATTGTTTCAATCTGGTGTTGTTGGATGACTCGGGCCAGATGATTACGGTCGAGAACATTGCCTAGATAGGCATACTTGCGTAAATCGGCATAATTTTCACTTAAATCGAGATCGATTTTGTAGAGGGAAAACTCGTTTAATTCGTAGATTACCAAGCATTTTGGCTTGAGGAAGGCGATTTGTCGGCATAATTCCGAACCGATGGAACCGCCACCCCCGGTGACTAACACCGCTTTACCGGTGACATTTTTTGCCAAAAGTTCGGGATGGGGTAGAATTTCCTCCCGTCCTAATAATTCCGAGACATCGACACTGCGAATCTGATTGATGGCCGCTTCTCCCGATAAAATTTTTGAGAGGGGAGGGACGGTTTTAATGTCGATGGGTAAAGTTTCTAGACTTTCGATGATTTGCCGCTTTTTGGCCTTGTCTAGGTTCGGAATAGCGAGAACAACCCAGTCAAAGGCCCGTTTTTGGTGCAGTAGTGCCAATTGAGAGGGGGGATAAACCCTAATGCCTTGGATAACTCGCTGCTGCAAATCGGGATTATCATCAACAAAGGCCAATAAACGATAGTGGGGGTCATTTTGTAGGGAACGTGCTAATTGACAACCCACAACCCCCGCACCATAGATAACAATTGTCGGTTCCCTATCCACACTACTGACGTAAATATTAAGACGGTGAAAGACAGAAAGAATCAACAATCTCACCCCGATAACCAATACTAGGGTTAACAATGCGTCGATAATCAGGACTGAACGCGGCAAAAAGGCATCCCCTTGAAAGTAGGCAAGACTGATTAAAACCCCTGAACTATAGAGAACCGCTTGCAGTACGGAGGAAAGAAACTCTAATCCTGTATAACGTACGACGGGACGGTAAATACCTCTGAGATAGAAAACTAGAAGTTTAATGGCAATTAAGCTGAATATTTCCTCTAAAAAAGGTCTAATATGCTGATATTCGAGGCTAAGATTAAACCTGAGAGAGAAGGCTAGATAGATGGTTAGACAAAAAATAAGGCAGTCGGTGACCATTAAAAGAGAGCGCTTCGATGACCTAGATAGGGAATTAGCCAATTTCAGGATTTTGCTCGCCAGTTTTCTATACATCTTGATTAATTAATCTTGGGTAAAATTATTTGGCTCCTCTCGACTTGGTGTGATAATCAGTGTTTATCGTTCCTAGTAGTCTTGCTAGGCAAGGATTTGAAGAATATATTTCTGGAAAATTCCCCCTATTCTTCCTCCTTCCACACAGAAACGAGAAGAGCCAATGTTTTATAACAGTAGCGCTGGCTGTCTTTCCGGAGATGATATCACCCAAATTCAAATATGTCAAGCGGCGGGATTTGTCAAGACTTTTTTTCCTTTTACCAACTTTTCATCTCTACCCAAAAATTTTTTGCTCCCGCAAACTAGCCGATAAATCACCGCTAGTCAAGGGTTACAATAGAAGACTGACACAAAAATTTATAAAGTTGGGTTATGAGTAATCAGTACGATGCGATCGTGATTGGGTCGGGAATCGGGGGATTGGTGACAGCGACGCAATTAGTAGCGAAAGGGGCAAAAGTCTTAGTTTTAGAGAGTTATCTGATTCCGGGGGGCAGCGCGGGTTATTTTGAACGAGAGGGTTATCGTTTTGATGTGGGTGCTTCGATGATTTTTGGTTTTGGCAAAAAGGGGACGACTAACCTCTTAACCAAAGCTTTGGCAGCAGTGGATATGAGTATCGAAACCATTGCCGATCCCGTCCAGATTCATTATCATCTCCCGGACGGATTAGACTTAAAAGTTCATCGCGACTACGAACAATTTTTACAGGAATTAATTAGCCATTTTCCCGCAGAAAAAACCGGTATCCGGCGCTTTTACGATGAATGCTGGCAGGTGTTTAATTGCCTCAATAGTATGGATTTACTATCATTGGAAGAACCCCGCTATCTGACTAGGGTTTTTTTTCAGCATCCTTTATCCTGTTTGGGATTGGTCAAGTATTTACCCCAAAATGCGGGAGATGTGGCCAGAAAATATATTAAAGACCCGAAATTATTGAAATTTATCGACATGGAGTGTTATTGTTGGTCGGTAGTACCCGCCGATCGCACTCCGATGATTAATGCGGGAATGGTCTTTAGCGATCGCCATTACGGGGGAATTAACTATCCCCAAGGAGGAGTGGGACAGATTGCTCTCAAGTTAGTCGAGGGACTGGAAAAAGCTGGTGGTGAAATCCAGTATAAGGCCAGAGTAGCTGAGATTATTTTAGATGCAGGACGGGCGATCGGGGTAAGATTGACCAATGGTAAGGAATATTACGCTAAAAAGATTGTTTCTAATGCCACCCGTTGGGATACCTTCGAGAAATTACTCCCCCCGGAATCTCTCCCCGGCAGTGAAAAAAATTGGCAAAAACGCTATCAAAAATCCCCCAGTTTCCTCAGTTTGCATCTGGGAGTCAAGGCCGATGTCTTACCGTCAGGAAGCGAATGTCACCATATTTTACTAGAAGATTGGCAAAATATGGAAGCAGAACAGGGAACTATCTTTGTTTCTATTCCTACCTTACTCGATCCCTCCCTAGCACCCCCGGACCATCATATCATTCATACTTTCACCCCTAGCTGGATTGATCAATGGCAAAAACTGCCCCCCCAAGAATATCAACAGAAAAAAGAGGCCGCTGCTCATCGTCTCATCGAGCGCCTGAAAAAACTCTTTCCCAAACTAGATACAGGATTAGATTATATCGAAATTGGCACGGCCCGCACCCATCGCCGCTTTTTGAATAGAATCGATGGCAGTTACGGCCCAATACCGCGAAGAAAACTGTTAGGCTTATTAGGAATGCCCTTTAATCGCACAGCTATTCCTAATCTTTATTGTGTGGGAGATAGTACCTTCCCCGGTCAAGGATTAAATGCGGTGGCCTTTTCCGGTTTTGCTTGCAGTCATCGTCTATCGGTAGATCTCGGTTTACCTAGTCCCAGAGATTAAAAGCTGAAAATCAGGATTTTTACTGGCGAATTCTTAAACCGGAAGGGAATACTTGACAGCGTTTCTCAGATGGATGAAGCGCGTTTTTGCAACTGGAATTTTTACTTCGGCAAGGTTTAATCCATACTTCATCTTGACGAGAAACGCTGTAGATCGGTTTTGCTGAAGGCGCGGGCAGCTTATTTTAGAGGAATTACTCACCAATGCAGCCAATAAAAACTGATAACTGATAACTGATAACTGATAACTGATAACTGATAACTGATAACTGATAACTGATAACTGATAACTGATGCTTACTCCTTTTGATTCCCCCAAATCTTTACATTGGCAGCAAAGCTTGCGAGCGCCGATTGTTCGTCAATTGGAGATATTTGGCTTTACAATGCAGTTTTTGACTTTTTTGCTCTGGGATCGTTTAACGGGGGCTAATAGGGGCAAAAAACGGCAAAGGAGAGCGAAATGGTTAGTAGATCGCCTGATAAATTTGGGACCAACTTTTATTAAAATTGGGCAATCTTTATCGACGCGAGCAGATTTAATTCCGCTCGAATATATCGAACAATTAACCCAATTACAGGATCGAGTTCCCGAATTTAATAGTCAAGAAGCGATCGGAGTTATTGAAACAGAATTAGGACAAACCCTAGATAATTTATTTGAAAGTTTTACCGTGTCTCCCCTCGCTTGTGCCAGTTTAGGACAAGTGCATCGAGCGCGGTTATTAAGTGGGGAAGAAGTCGTTATTAAGGTACAAAGACCGAATTTGGAAGGACTATTTAATCTCGATTTTGAATTGTTGCATCGTCTCACCCGTTGGTTAAATATTTTCCCCGTGGTGAAAAAATATAATTTAGAAGCTATCTATCAAGAATTCTTTGAACTACTCTTTCAAGAAATCGATTATATTCATGAGGGCAAAAATGCCGATCGCTTTCGGGAAAATTTTAAGAATTATCCCCAGGTAAAAGTTCCTTTAGTTTACTGGCAATATACCACCCGCAGGGTACTAACTTTGGAGTATGTGCCGGGGATTAAAGTCGATGATCGAGAGACTTTACTAGCTAATGGTATTAACGTAGATGGGATTATTCAACTGGGGATATGTTCCTATCTCAAACAACTATTACAGGATGGTTTTTTTCAATCAGATCCCCATCCGGGTAATATGGCAGTTAGTCAGGAAGGGGAGTTAATTTTCTACGATTTCGGCACGATGTTCGAGTTAAAGTCCGTCGCTAAAGATCAAATGATCGAAACCTTTTTCGCTATCTTGAGAAAGGATACGGAAACAGTCTTAAAAACCTTGATGTATATGGGGTTAATTGAACCTGTTAGAGACCTGCAACCTGTGCGAAATATCGTGCAGTTTCTCTTAGATGAATTTCGCGATAAACCGGTAGATGTGAGGGCCTTTGAACAAATTAGCGATCAAGTGTATTTAATGTTTAAACAGCAACCTTTTCGCTTACCTCCCCAAATGACTTTTATTATTAAATCTGTCACCACTTTGGATGGGATTGCCCGCTCTTTAGATCCCCAGTATAATTTATTAGCAGCTAGTCAACCTTTTGTGAAAAGTCTAGCGGTATCGGGAGGAACTACCAACACCATGCTTACCCTAGCTAATCAAGCGCGCACTTTTCTTAAACAACAATGGCAAAAAGGTAATAAAAACGAGAGAATGATCCGTCAATTAGAGGAAAAAATCGAGCGAGGAAATTTAGTTTTTCAAGTTAAGTCACGGGAAAATGAACGACTTCTGAAAAGAATTTATCTGGGAATTAAAGTATTAATTAATGTCTGTTTACTGGGATTTAGTATTATCTCAGCCATATTTTTATTAGACACCAACTATAGCAAAATGGCCATTATTCCCTTCAGTTTAGCCGGGTTATTTGCTTTATTTTTTCTGCGTTCTTCCATGGCTTTATTAATTCAGGAAAGATTAGATAAAATGTTAGACAAGTAAATAATTATCATTTTTATTAGTAGATGGTTTTTGTTATCGGCAACAAAAATTAAAGTTTGACGGGCTGTCTGTTGACAAGATTTCCAGAAATTATCATAATAAAAATGTTTTCATTGCACCCAGCAGCAAGAGGACAGGAAAATGTTGTTAAAATCTTTAGCCCTTAGTTCCCTGGTCGGATTATCCTTAGTTACATCTATCCCAGTCTTGGCTAATCCTGGCGTTTCTCCAGTACAAACTAACGAAGCAATAATTGCTGTCGGTCAACAAAAAACCGATTTATTTGTTAATTTAACCACCGATGATCCTTGGCGAGCTGCAATGGCCATTGGTGTCGCCACCAATATGTTGAAAAAAGGTCACTCAACCACTATTTTTTTGAATATTACAGGGGTACACCTCGCCGCAACGACAATTCCTCAACACACTAACGGTATCACCGGTAAAACCCTGCAAGCAATGTTAGTAGATTTCATCAGTCAAGGGGGAAAAGTCTTAATTTGTCCCTCCTGTATGAAACAAGCAGCAATAAAACCCGAAGATCTAATTGCCGGTGTGGTGACAAGTTCCCCCGATTCCCTGGAAGCAAATTTATTTAACGAAACGGTTAAAGTAATTAGCTGGTAAATCTAGCATTTTCTAGAGAATCTAGAGACCTTAACAATAAGGTCTCTATTATTAGTAGATTTATTTTTGCTTAAAAGAGCGGCCGCTCTTGACTCAGTCGTTATACCATTTTTCTTGGTTCGTGGACCGCCCCCCAGAAAGCTAAGCTGTTGACTATCTAGGGTTTGCTGAATATTACTGGGAGCTTTACTAGAAAACGGTTTTGGGACTTTTTTAGTCAAAAAAGTGCAAGAGACAAACGTTGAGAAATCGATCCGAGGGACTCATACTAAATCCGTTGAGTATAGGCTACTTATGAGGACAGGCAAAAGGTACTCATGCAAAATGCAAAAGGAGAAATAGATAATCAGTCTTTAATAACAGGATTTAGTATTCAGATCTTGATTCGGCAATGCTGGCACTCAAATTAATATCCGCAACCATAGACAAAAGGTTATATAAATCTAACTAATCATTTACTTGAGTAATTGGTATTTTACAAATCGCTGAAAGCAAGTCACCATAGGAATTAAGCAAATGCAGTTCCGAATCAAATCCTGTGGGAGATAGAAATTATGGTTGCTTTAATCACCCCAAAACCCGCTAAAACCAGCCGTTTAACCACACAAATCCAAGAAATCGCCGAAAATACTTTTACCTTGCGCTGTTTGGATTGGGATCGCGAGCGCTTTGATATCGAATTTGGTTTAGAAAACGGTACCACTTATAATTCTTTTGTTATTCAAGGGGAAAAAACCGCCCTAATTGATACATCTCACCGCAAATTCGATCGCCTTTATCTGGACGAATTAACTAAACTAATCAATATCAATCATCTTGATTATTTAATTATCAGTCACACCGAACCCGACCACAGTGGTTTAGTCAAAGAAGTTTTGGAATTAGTCCCAGAAGTTACCGTGGTTGGGGTAAAAGTTGCCATGCAATTCCTCGAAAACATGGTACACAGACCCTTTAAACAGTTAATCGTTAAAAGTGGTGATACTTTAGATTTAGGTAATGGTCATGTCTTAGAATTTGTTTCAGCCCCTAATCTTCATTGGCCTGATACTATCTTCACTTTTGATGCTAAAACTGCCACCCTTTTTACCTGTGATGCCTTCGGAATGCACTTTTGTGATGATCAAACCTACGATCGAGAAAAAGAGCTGCTAGAAGGCGATTTTCAAACCTATTATGACTGTCTGATGCGACCGAATGCTCGTTCAGTTTTAGGGGCAATTAAAAGAATCGATAAATTTGAGATTAATCTCATTGCCACCGGTCACGGTCCCCTATTAAAACACCATATTTCTGATTGGGTGGGACGCTATCAAACTTGGAGTCAAGAACAAACTTCTGCCGATACTTTAGTGGCTGTATTCTTTACCCAAGATTACGGACAAAGTGAACATTTAGCTACTATGATTAGTCAGGGTCTGACTAAAACTGATGTGGTGACAGAATTAGTCGATATGAATAATGCTGATCCCCACGAAGTCAGAGAATTAATCAATCAGTCTAAGGGAGTTGTCATCGGAATGCCTCCCCAATCTTCCCCGATTAACCAGACGATTTTAAGCACAATTCTTGCTTCAGTTAATGGCAAACAAGCGGTAGGATTATTTGAGTCAGGAGGTGGGGAAGATGAACCAATTTTTCCCTTAAGAAATAAATTACAGGAAATGGTCGCAATCGAAGCTTTTCCTCCTCTTTTAGTTAAAGACAATCCCAATCAATCTCTCGATTTTATTGCCGATGAAGCAGGAACCGACCTCGGCCAATGGTTAAGCCGAGAAAAAACGATTAAACAAATTAAATCGATTAACAACGACTTAGAAAGAGCTTTAGGACGTATTAGCACCGGATTGTACTTAATTACTTCCCAAAAAGCCGATTTATCTAGTGCCATGATTGCCTCTTGGGTGACACAAGCAAGTTTAAATCCTTTAGGTGTGGCGATTGCAGTGGCCAAAGATCGGGCAATGGTATCCTTTTTACAGCCTAGCGATACCTTTGTTTTAAATGTTTTAGCTGAGGATAATTACCAGAAATTAATGAAACATTTCCTCAAGCGTTTCTCTCCCGGTGCCAATCGTTTTGAAGGCATTAAAACCTATACTGCCAATAATGGATCACCAATTTTAGCCGATGCCTTAGCTTACATAGAATGTGAAGTAACCAGTCGTTTAGATTGCGGCGATCATTGGGTAGTTTATTGTACCGTTAATAATGGACGAGTTGCCCGTTTAGATGTCTTAACTGCTGTCCATCATCGCAAAGTTGGCAACCATTATTAACAGTTATCAGTTATCAGTTATCAGTAATCAGTAATCAGTAATCAGGAGATAGGAGGCAAGGAGGCAAAAGGCAGGAGATTTTTTCTATTTATTCTCCCTATCCCCCATCCCCTATCCCCCATCTCCTATCCCCTATCCCCCTTCCCCCATCCCCTATCCCCTATCCCCTACCCCCCAACTGAACAATTATGAGCGCTACTACCTTAATTCCTAATCCTGCTATTAATAATCGCTCCCGCGATGTTCAAACCGCAGAAATTGCCGATAAAACTTGGGTTTTTCGCTCCCGTACTTGGGACAGATTAAAATTTGAAATAGAATATGCTCGTCAACGGGGAACCACCGCTAATTCCTATCTTATCTGTGGTGATAAAACCGCCTTAATCGATCCCCCTGGAGAATCCTTCACCGAAATTTATTTAGAAGAAATTCGTCAATATATCTCCTTACATCGTCTCGATTATCTGATTCTCAGTCACGTTAATCCCAATCGTATCGTCACTTTAAAGGCATTATTAGCCGAAACCCATCAAATCACCATCCTCTGTTCTAAATCTGCCGTCAATACCCTTAAAAATGCCTTTCCCGATGCACAAATTTTTGGCATACGAACCGATGAAATCCTTGATTTAGGGCAAGGTCATCAACTAAGTTTTATTAATGTCCCTACGCCGCGCTGGCCTGATGGTATCTGCACTTTTGACCAAAAAACCCAAATTTTATACAGCGATAAATTCTTTAGTGTGCATCTGTGCAGTGACGCTCTTTGGGATAAGAATTGGAAACAATTAGGGTTCTTCGTTACTTGGTATGGTTCGATAGGGTGGCATAAATCGACTAAATCCTTGTCTGGCAAGAGATTTAATTGATTAGTTCGCTCTAGATCAAAAACAATTGACAAAAATCGCTAAATGCCTTTCTCTATAAGGGTTCCATCCCTTATAACCCTCGTCCATTGCATAACACAAACCGAAGAGCCACAATTAGACGCGGATCGTCGTTATTATTTTGATTGTCTCCATGCCGTGCAATCCAAAGCGGTAGAAACAGCCCTCGACAAAATTAAAGAATTTCCCGCCCAATATTATGCACCCGCCCACGGTCCGATAATTCGTTATAGTCTTAGTCGTCTTGCCCACGATTATCGTTATTGGTGTCAAGAACAAAAAACTCGACCTCTACAAGTGGCTTTATTATATGCTTCTGCCTACGGAAATACTGCCACCCTGGCCCGCTCGATCGAACGGGGATTATTAGAAAATGATCTGGCCGTAGAATCAATAAATTGTGAGTTTGCCACCCCCGCCGAAATTAGTCAAGCGATCGAAAATTGTGACGGATTTATTATCGGTTCTCCCACCTTAGCCGGTCACGCTCCCACCCAGATCCAAACCGCTTTAGGAATCGTTCTTTCCACGGCAGCAAAAACTAAATTAGCCGGGGTTTTTGGTTCCTACGGTTGGAGTGGGGAAGCTGTAGATTTAATTGAAACTAAACTCAAAGATGCCAATTATCGCCTCGGTTTTGAATCCTTGCGCGTGCGTTTTAGCCCCACAGAAAGCTGTTTACAAGCAGGTTATTTAGCCGGAGAAACCTTCGCCCGGACCTTGAAAAAAACCAAAAAATTGCGGGTTCCCCAACAGGGAATGACTGAAACACAAATCGATCGCACTGCCCAGGCCGTTGGTCGGATTGTCGGTTCCCTCTCTGTTCTCACCACTCGTCAGGGCGAGGATCATGCTGGTTTCCTGACCTCTTGGGTATCCCAAGCCAGTTTTAACCCCCCGGGGCTAATTATCGCCGTTGCTGACGAACAAGCCGCCGATCGCCTAATTAACTCAGGAACCGCCTTTACCTTGAATATTCTCAAGGAAGGGCGCAATTTACGCCGTCATTTTTCCAATCGCATCAAATCTGGCGGCGATGTCTTTACGGGATTAGAAACCCAAGCTGGGGAAAATGGCTGTCTGATTTTAAGCGAAAGTCTCGCCTATCTAGAGTGTACGGTCAAAGAGCGACAACTCTGCGGCGATCGCTGGTTAGTCTATGCTACCGTCGAGCGGGGTCAAGTTTTGGATAGTAACGGTGTCACCGCCATCGGTCATCGCAAATCCGGTAGTCAGTATTAAAACTGGACTAGCGGGGCAAAGCTCCTGACTTTCCCCCCATCATCGGCCTAGATTTCTGGGAAACATAGGTTATGTTAGTATCCAAGGCTGTCCGACCGGGTTATTTTGTCTTTGTTTCCCCTTGACATCCTCACCGCCGTAAACGGACGGTGATTCCCAAACCTCACGATTTGGGTTTCTGCTTCTTTCCCGAAGGATTTTTCGCACCTGCCTTAACAGATTTACTCTGTTCTGGTCTTATGGTCGCTCTACAGACTGACA
>NZ_JADBSA010000267.1:0-6059 GCF_020246945.1 Microcystis sp. M113S1
CTGTCCAGACTGTGGGACTCACCATGACCGAGATATTAACGCCAGTAAAAACATTTTGGCCGCAGGACTTGCGGTGTCAGTCTGTAGAGCGACCATAAGACCAGAACAGAGTAAATCTGTTAAGGCAGGTGCGAAACCCCAGCGATGGGAAGAAACAGAAACTTAAATCGTGAGGTTTAGGAATCACCGTCCGTTTACGGCGGTGAGGATGTCAATGTCTTTCTCCCCACTCGATCGATGAATATAACGATTTTAAGACTTTTGGGCGGTGGGTAGCTTGGCTAATTCCAAGAGAGTACATTCCCAGACTAAACGGGGTTGAACGTAGGCTAACAGCTGCCGGCGGGTTTTTTCCAAGATTTGCAAACTCGAGCGCTCTCTTCGTCGTTGCCAATCCTCATACTGAAGATAACTCACGTACCATAATTGGGTTTCCGTGTCAAGGGTTTGAGCAATAATTTTTCCTAAGTTTAAGGACTGGGAGAGTTTTAGGGGAAATTTGCTTAAAGATTGCGGTAAATCTTGGGGGAGACTGTCGAGAAACTCTAAAGCGGCGATCGCTTCTCCGGGGCTGCCTTGGGCTAAACCGAGAATTGCCGGATAATTGAGAACGCGAGCGTGTCCGTTAGAGCGGAGGACTTGAGCGAGATTTTCTTCCGAAAGACGCTGAAAAGGGACGTGTTGACAGCGAGAAACGAGAGTAGGTAGTAAAGAGGAGGGACTGGGAGCAATCAGGATTAAAGTGGCTTTTCCAGGTTCCTCAAGCGTTTTTAAGAGCGCATTTGCCGCCGCTTCCGTCATGGTGTCTGCTTCCTCGATCACTACCACAGAGCGGGCCGATTCCAGGGGAGGACGACTTAAAAAGTTAGTAATCTCGCGAATTTGCTCGATGCGAATTTGCGGGGGAGCTTTACGCTTGAGATTGCTTTCCTGTGCTTCTTTTGCCGTGAGCAGTTTGCCTTGGTGTTGATAAGTGGGTTCAATCCAGAGTAAATCGGGATGATTGCCTCCCAGAAAGCGTTTCAGGATTAATTCCCTTGTTTCCGGCGATCGATCTCTAGTTAACAAGTCTTGACAGAAACATTTTGCGGCCAGATTACGTCCAATTCCCTTAGCGCCGGCGAATAAGTAAGCGGGAGCGATCGAATTGATTTCAAGCGCTCTTTGTAGTAGTTCAATGGCCTGATTTTGACCGATTAACCGTGACCAATCTATCATCTTTTCCCTGCCATGGCTCGCTATTCCTGTTCCTATTTTGTCGGTATTTCTCCTCATCAGACCGGGTTTTTATACGATGATATCCTAAGTTTGGGTGAATTTGAAATCATCAAGCGCCGGCCCGATGTCTTGCTTTTATCGGAAGTTCCTAACGATGCTCTCTTTCCACAGTTAGTGAAAGTGGAATTATTTATTCATCCTCCCACTAGCTCCGAACTTCAGATTGATTTATTGGTAAAAAATCATGAATTGCCCCTGAGAACTAATAATCGTTGTCGGCGATTTTTTGAATCTATTCACCAGATTATTACCAAAAATTATCAAGGGCAATCTCTGACCAGAATTACCGCTTAAAACTATTCGTTGCTGTCTTCGTCAGCTGACGGGGTGACAAGCAGATTGAAAGTGAGACAGGGTGTGAGGTGTGGGGGATAGGGTGTAGGGAAAAGTTTTGAGACTTTCGCCAAAATGAGAACGAGAGAATGAGGTTTTTGCTGCCTACGTTGATGAATTTCACGGCTTACAGCGAGGAGATTTTCCCCACACCCTTCAGATACCCAAGACTTGGGGACAAAATACCACCTTATAGCAGTTATCTTAGTGGTGAGGAGGAAAAAGTCTCCGGTTTTGGGGAACGCACCTTACCAGGTCTATGTCCTCTCGCAATAACAGAAAGGAAAATTGTTAGAGTAATTTCTGTTGTTCAGCTTCCTGAAGAGTTTGATGTAGATGATAAAGAGTGATTAATATTGTCAATCCTAAAATGAGAGACAAGATTGGCAAAGAAAATATCTGCACTCCTACACCATGTTGAAGCATTAGATAAGGAAAATAACTGAAGAGAGATACAAGATTAATAATAATTGGCACGAAAAAATAACGGGGGTAATAAAAACCAAAAATAATAGAAATAACATCGGCAGCAAAAAAGTATCTTTCGTGCATCTTCGGCAGTAAATAAGGGACAACCAAGACTGAGATAAGAGCCAGTTGAATCATTACTGGTATAGTAATTTTAAGGTGACTTTTGTAAATTATGTAAACGAGGTACACAATAACAGTTACTGTCAGCAATGCCCCCAGGGGAACAACCATTGAATAAAATTGATTGGAAATCCATACATATAGATTAGGAGCATTTAATGTTAGATCTTTAAATGTTCCAGCTTGATTGAGATAAATTGACAATAAACTTTTTAGTGATCTGCCTGCCATCCAACTTGAAAATAGAGAGAACAAATATACTAAGGGAACAATCAATAATGAAAACCAAGAGATATATTTTTTGACACCAAGCATGATTAAAAAAGGCGCAAAAAACATTGCTTGTTGCTTAAAAGAAACAGCGATACCAAAACAGATTAATCCTAATATATTTCGCTCAATAGCTAGATAATAGAGACAGGCAACTAACCAAAATGTATAAAGCATATCTGTCTGTCCCCAGTAAGAACTATTTAAAAAAACTGTAGGAGAAAACAAGACACTAATAGCAGCGATAATTGGTAATTTGCCTCTAGAATATTTGAGGCGAACTAGCTTATAAACAAAAAAAGCACAGAGAAAATCAAAAGGTATTGTAATCAGCTTGATAGCCAGAACTTTCGGCAAACTAGAATAAATATAAGAAGCAATAACCATTAAATATAAGTAGGGAGGATTGTAGTTAGCAAAATCATATTTAAAAGCACTAAATCCTCCGTGCTGGACGATAAAATCGTACCATTTACTGTAAGCTTTCATATCTGAGGTTAAGTTTTGCCAGCGACTCAGCCTTAGTAAAAAGGCAAGAATTACACTAATTATCACAATGGTTTGATTTTCAAATCTCCGCCAGAAACTTTGTAGTAAATTCATGAAAAATAACCCAACTGGGCAGTCGTAAGTAGTAAGTTTTCAACTGGAGCTAGTATAGCATCTAGTTGAGATTGGCGGGCCAGGTGGGAGATGTCTTCATGGCCTTGAGCCAGAAGCGATAGGCAAAGACTCCCAGCAGATGAATCAGGGTACGGAAGGTGACTTCAATTTTGAACCGCAGACCGTAGGCCGCAATAACCTCCGTTCCACTCAAGCTGAGGTCGGCCGATGCCGGTCTGATCATGTCCCTTTTTCTTGACTTCTCCTTGCTAGGCTGAGAACTTCCCACTGTCGAGCAAGCAAAGAACACAAAGTCGAGAAGAGCCATTTTTGCCTTCCTGCGTCGATTTGAGCGGGGGAAATTGACGACGTAAAAGCAAGGAATTACTCACTACCATAACCGAACTAAAAGCCATCAAAGCTGCTGCTAGGGCCGGACTGAAAGCTAGACCCCAATGGGGTAGTAATAAGCCACCGGCAATGGGAATAGCAAGGGTATTATAGCCCAAAGCCCAAAAAAGATTTTGTCGGATTTTTTGCCATGTGGCCAGACTTAAATGCAGAGATTGCACCACATCCTCCAGGCGATCGCTAATTAAAACGATCCCGGCCGTTTCCATGGCCACTTCCGTGCCACCGGCCAGAGCAATACCGATGTTAGCCTGTCCTAGTGCGGGAGCGTCATTGATACCATCCCCGACCATAGCGACGATTTTGCCCTCTTTTGTCTGTAAGTCAGCAATTAAGGCGGATTTTTCGGCGGGAGCAACTTGGGCATAAAATTGACTAATACCCAAACTATTAGCGATCGCTGTCACCACTTCTTGGCGATCGCCACTGAGTAAAATCACCTCTAAACCGAGTTTTTGTAACTGATTAACGGTTGTTTGAGCATCAGGACGCAATCGATCCTGAAAAGCGATCGCGCCGAGTAATTGTTCTTCCATACCCAGATAAATCACCGTTTTACCCGCTTGTAAAAGCTCTTGAATGCCCGGGATAGTTTCATCGATTTTAATGCCGTTCTGCGCCAACCATTGCCGATTTCCCAGAACAATTTTCGACCCCTGCACCCTTGCAGAAACTCCCAATCCGGCCACAGTTTGAAAATCTTCCCCCGTCAGGTTAGTAGGAGGAGTAACCGCGTCTAAAATCGCCCGAGCAAGAGGATGATTAGTACCACTCTCCACTACTGCCGCTAATTGCTGAATTTCCAGGGGATTAAGCTCAGAAAAACTCAAACAATCGGTAATTTCTGGATGACCTTGGCTAAGGGTTCCCGTTTTGTCAAAAACCACCGTTTGCAGTCGCGAGACGGTTTCCAAAACATCGCCCCCTTTAATTAAAATGCCCCGTTCAGCTGCTAAACTGGTTCCCACCAATAAGGCCGTCGGTGTGGCTAAACCGAGAGCGCAGGGACAAGCGACCACAAGCACAGAAATCGCTAATTTTAGGGACAAAAGTAGGGGAGAAGTGGATTGAATCATCTCGTGGTGTCCTGTGGTTGAACCTAACACCTCTGGAAAGAGCCTAGTTCCCCAAAAATACCAAAAGAGCAGCACAATTAGGGCAATTATCATCACTCCGTAGGCAAAATAACCCGCTACCCGGTCCGCTATCTTCTGCACCGGGGCTTTGCGAGTTTGCGCTGATTCCACGGCTGCGATAATCTTAGCTAGGGTGGTATCAGTTCCCACCTGACGAGTTTGCACGGCGATCGCACCAGAGAGATTGAAACTGCCAGCAATGACTAGATCTGCCATTTCCTTAACCACCGGCAGCGATTCCCCCGTTAACAAAGCTTCATCTACCGTGGTTCTTCCCTGAATAATCTCCCCATCCACGGGAATTTTTTCCCCGGGTAAGACGCGCACCCATTCCCCGACGCGCAGCTGTTCCACCGGAATCGCCACGCCCACACGGTCATCTGTACTACCAATCAGGTGAGCCACTGCCGGTTGTAGGGAGGTAAGCGCTTCTAGGTCTGCGGCTGCGCGATGACGGGAATGCGCTTCTAGAGTCCGTCCGAGGAGAATAAACCCTAACAGCATGACTGGTTCATCGAAAAAGCACTCTAGACCGAGATTAGGGAAGACAAGAGCTAAACAACTGGCTATATAGGCGCTACCTGTGCCTAAACTAACGAGAGTGTTCATATTTGGCATCCCGTGCCGTAATCCGCGCCAACCATCGATGAAAATATCGCGGCCGGGGAATAAAATGGCTAGGGTGGCTAAAGTCCAGTGAAAAGCAATACTTTGAAAGATGGGGATTTCTGGTCCCCCGATGTGGTGTAAGTGACCGACCAGGGAAAAAACCAGTAAACAACAAGCGATCGCTAATCGGTATAATTGTTGTTGCCGTTCTTTTTGTTGGTTTTGCCGACGTTGATTTTGTTGAGAAAGGGGAGTCGATGAGCTGCGCGGTTGGGTGGGGAATCCTATCGCGGTTAATTTTGCGGCTAACTGCTCTGGTGCGATCGCATCTGGTTGGTATTCAATCACGGCAATTTCCGTGATTAGGTTAACTTGGGCCGATTTTACCCCTTGATTTTGGCTGAGTTGTCTTTCTACGGCACTAACACAGCCGGCGCATTTCATGCCTTTTACGTCTAGAGTAGCGGTTTTTAGTCCAGTTTCGGCGGCTAGGATCATGGAAAAAGTAGGCAAGGATGGTCTTTACCGAAATTTTGGGTTAAAGCCCCGTCTTTTTAGGACGGCTTTTTAAACTATAGCTTGTTAACTTAACTTTTATTGTGCTATACTGATTTTATCTAAGTACCCCCTGCGTAAAATGTTTGTCTTAGAGTTTAAAGTTAAAGCTAAAACTCAACAGTATCAAGCGATAGACGATGCTATTCGTACTGCTCAATTCATCCGTAACAAATGTGTAAGGTTATGGATGGATACAAAAGGTACGGGTAAGAACGATTTATACCGATATTCTAAAGAATGAGCTTCGGGACTTTAAATTTGCCGATGAAC
>NZ_JADBSA010000268.1:0-6879 GCF_020246945.1 Microcystis sp. M113S1
ACCCAATTGGGGAGAGGGGGTTTATTTTCTCCCGCAAGGGTTAGGTACAGCTATTGTCGTCATTCATCAATTACCCGAAACCTCAGAGACATTATGGTTAAGATTATTAGGTAGAGGAGGAACAAGAGAGAGAGCCATTGACGAATTAGAGAGATTATCGCCGAATGCTCCTCTAAAATCGGCTTCTTTAAACTTATTGTATAATTTGAGTAGAAATCTAGAAGCGTTATCGAAAAAAACACAGGAGGATAGGCAGTTTATTATGCGTTTAGCTCCACTTTACCAACAGGATAGAGAACAAGCGATTCAAGAGGGACTTACAAGAGGACTACAGCAAGGGGTACAACAAGGTATTCAACAAGGAAGACAACAGGGAGAAGCGTATTTACTCATTCGCCTTCTTCAGCGACGTTTCGGGGAAATACCCCAGAATCTAGAAGAAATCATCCGCAGCCTTCCTGTGGAGCGATTAGAAGACTTAGGACTCGCTTTATTAGACTTTGACACCTTGACAGATTTAGATAACTGGTTGCATTCGTGAGCAATAGCGATCTCGCGTAGCGAGCGCGTTGCGAGCGCATCATCCATCCTTGATTATTCTATAGTTAACGGATCCACATCGATCGCCATACTTACCTTGGGTAAAACTAAGCTTTTCAGAGGACGAAAAAGACCACCAATATCAGCCTTGTCTCCCGATGATTTTAACAGAATTTGCCAGCGATAACGGTTAGCCACGCGCATAATTGTCGCGGGTGCAGGTCCCAAAATATCCCAATCGGAACCGAAATTATTAACACATTCCTCCGCTACATTTTCGGCACTTTTCTGCACCGCTTCCCCATCTAAACCACTAAAACGAATTAATACCAAACTACCGTAGGGAGGATAATTTAAACTCTCTCTGTGCATTAATTCCGTCTCGACAAAACCCTCATAATCGTGGGTTTGCACTGCTCTAATCACGGGATGTTCGGGGGTATAGGTTTGGATAATGACCTTTCCTTCTCTTTCTCCCCTTCCTGCTCTCCCTGCTACTTGAGTGAGGGTTTGAAAAGCGCGTTCGGAGGCGCGATAATCGGAGTGATAAAGTAAGCCATCGGCTGCCATTACTCCCACTAGGGTAACTCGATCGATATCTAATCCTTTGGTGAGCATTTGGGTTCCGACTAGGACATCGAATTCCCCATCAGTAAATTGTTTTAATAGTTCCCGGGGAGCATTTTTATTGCGGGTGGTATCACTATCAAAACGCAAGCAACGCAAATCAGGAAATTCTTTGGTTAATTCTTGGGTGACGCGCTGAGTGCCAGTACCGAAAAATTTCAGATAGGGAGAACCGCATTCAGGACATTGTTTCGGATGAATGCGACCATAGTTGCAGTAGTGACAGCGGAGTAATTCTTGCGCTCCCGGTTCGGTGTGGTGGTAGGAGAGGGAGACATCACAGTGGGGACACTCCAGCACATAACCGCAACTTCGGCAAGATACAAAAGTACTATGTCCCCGACGACTGACGAATAAAATTCCCTGTTCTCCCTTGTCGCGCAGGGTTTCCAGAGATGAACGCAGGGATTGACTAAATAGGGAACGATTGCCTCGTTGCAATTCCCGTCGCATATCGACGATTTCCACCCGCGGTAAGGGGCGATTTTGGATGCGATCGGGCAAAGATAGGTAAAGACAGGGATTATCTTGAGATTCTAGCCATGTTTCTAAAGATGGCGTGGCCGAGCCTAAAATTACGGGACAATGGTTTAATTGAGCGCGCCATTTAGCCACGGTACGCGCGTGATAGGTGGGAAGTAATTGGGTTTGTTTAAAGCTGCTATCGTGTTCTTCATCGAGGATAATCATGCCTAGGTGGGGTAAAGGGGCAAAAATCGCCGATCTCGTCCCGATAATGACTTGCGGGGTTCCTGTTAACATCTGTCGCCATGTATCGTATCTTTCTCCTTCCGAGAGGGCGCTATGATAAACATAGACTCGATCGCCAAAACGGGCCACAAAGCGATCGGTTAGTTGCGGTGTTAATCCAATTTCGGGGACTAAAACCAAGGCAGATTTACCCGCTGCTAAGATAGGTGCGATCGCCTGTAGATAGACTTCTGTTTTACCCGATCCCGTCACTCCGTGTAAGAGGACGCTTTCACCACCTTTCAGGTTTTGAATGGTTTCTATTGCCTGTTTTTGGCTAGAAGTGAGGGTTTTTGGTTGATCCCTGCTCATAATCGCCGAGGATAAGCGCAGAAATTCCCGATCCTCAATCACCACATAACCCTTGTCAATGAGCGGTTTAAAATGTTTTGTCCCCGCAAGTTGTACCAATTCCGGCAGCCACATTTCTCCTCCCTGATGACGGAGAATTTCGACAATTTTGCGCTGATTTTCGGTTAAATCAGCAGGAAAGTCGGTTATTAGCAGGGTAATGGCTTTTTTTTGTTTAATATTGGTACTTTTGGGTGCTTCTAGATAACTTTCCACCCAACCGCGCTTAACTAAGTCTCGAATACCGTAATTAGCATTTTTTAGTTTTTCTTGCAGGTATTTCGCCGAATAATCGCCTTCTTTTTGATTTTTGAGCAGGGATAAAATCTGACGGGAGAGGGGAGTACAAAAAACTTCCGCACCGGGGGGAATCGCATCGGGTTTTAATCTGATGCGACGTTGGGAACTTCGCAGTAAACCCTTGGGTAAAGCGACGCGAACAACGGTGATTAAATCGGTAGCGTAGTATTGGGCGATTTTCGTCAATAACTGCCAATAATTATCAGGAAAAAAACCCTTAGTAATCACATCTTCCACGGGACGAATTTGATTTTCTTCTAGTCCTGGGGGCAAATTTTCGATAAATCTGAGGGCAATTCCCCCAATTACCTGAGAACCAAAGGGAACGCTTAAAATATCGCCGATTTCTACCGTTAAATACGGGGGGATACTATAGGTTAATATTTGCTCATCCTCTTGACTATCTCTAGGATAAGGACGATCGACCAAAACCTCTAACCACAGTTGCGGGGTGGTGGTTAATTGGTAGGGTGTGCGAGGTTCCGCTACAGTTAGGGTAGCATGGCGATCGAGCATGGTTATCAGTGATCAGTGAGGGGTTGGGGGTTGGGGGTTAGGGGTTAGGGGTTGGGGGTTGGGGGTTGGGGGTTGGGGGTTAGGGGTTGGGGGTTGGGGGTTGGGGGTTGGGGGTTGGGTGTTAGGGGTGAGGGGTTGGGTGTTAGGGGTTGGGGGTTGGGGGTTAGGGGTATTTAAATTATAGTTTAAAGCTTGAGGGGAATAAAACTAGCTAATTTTCTCTAAAAACAGTTTAAATATTGCTTTTTTGCTCACAAATTTGCATTTTTAGCTCTTGCAGTCTCCCCAAATGATAATTATTGGCTATTAGCTATTTAATGAAAGCATAGTTAGGGGAAAGTTGAGAATAGTTCTCAATAGGAAAAGCGAAGAATAGTAATAAAAAGCTGACTGCTATCTTGATTGTTAAGAAGCGTGATCTTTACCTAGTCAAATACCGAAAACCTTAGTTAGAGTGTATGAGTAGAAACACAAAAAGTTCCTCCCATTCACCAGAAAATCTTATTGTCTGGTTCGGCGATTTGTAACCATCGACACAGAATACCACAATTATATCCCAGAAATGGCCGCCATTAATTAAGAAAACGTTTAAAAAATCTGCTCCCCGAAAATTCAATGTAACAATCAGCCCATTGGGAGAAACCGAGTTTTTCCCCGCTATTATAATCCCACTCCATCCATAACTGCTTATGAAAATCTCTAAACTAGCCTCTGATGATAATTTTAATCAAATCATTGCCCTGGAGACAAGTCCTTTAGAACTAGACAGCGTGGATTTTGCTGAAAGAACTGACGAAGATCTGACTGAACCTTTACCGGAAACCCTAAAAACCACTCGTGGGGGTAGTGGAACAGGATACGCTCAAGGTAACAATGAAGATACTGTTGGGGCATTTTTTAAAGAAATGGCCCGTTATCCCCTGCTTAATGCGGAAGAAGAAATTGAATTAGCCCACTCGGTTAAGTTTCTCATGGAAGCGGAAGAAGTGCGCCAAAAACTGCAAGAAAATTTACATCGTCCCCCGACGAAAACGGAATGGGCAAGTGCTTTACAATTAGATAATGAACGTCAACTGGAAAACCGTCTTTATCGGGGAAGAGCAGCTAAACGGAAAATGATTCGTTCTAATTTGCGCTTGGTGGTTTCTATCGCTAAACGCTATTTAAATCGCGGAGTTCCTTTCTTAGATTTAATTCAAGAAGGTGCGATCGGACTCAACCGTGCGGCCGAAAAATTCGATCCCAATAAAGGTTATAAATTCTCTACCTATGCTTATTGGTGGATTCGACAAGCAATCACCCGCACCATTGCTAACGATGCGCGCACGATTCGTTTACCGATTCACATTGTCGAAAAACTCAATAAACTCAAAAAAGCGCAGCGCATTCTCAAGCAAGATTTACAGCGCAATCCCAATGAACGGGAACTCGCAGAAGCGTTAGAAATGACTCCTGAACAATTGCGGCAATTATTACAATTGCGTCGTCAATCTCTCTCTTTAAATCATCGTGTAGGGAAAGGAGAAGATACGGAATTAGTGGATCTGTTGGAAGATAATGATCTACAACTTCCCGAAGATAAAATGAATGAGATGATGATGCGTCAGGAAATTTTCGCAGTTTTAAGTGATGTTCTCACGGAACGGGAAAAAGATGTTATCTCCCTCCGTTATGGTTTAGCTACCAGTCAACCCTACACCCTAGAGGAAGTGGGGGGAATGTTCAATTTATCTCGCGAACGAGTACGTCAAATTCAAAGTAAAGCGATGCGAAAATTACGTCGTCCTCAAGTTGCTCGTCGTCTGAAAGGATGGTTACATTAATAATTTTTTCTAACTCGTTCTCTCCTCTCTCCTCTTTCTGGGAGAGCTTTTTTTGTCGATACCCAGTAGATGGCCATAATACCTATGAACCTACATCTTACCCCACAACAAGAGCATCTAATCCAAGAGAAAGTGAAAACGGGAAAATATCAATCTCCCGAAGATGAATACGAACAAATAACTGATGCAGAATGGAGAGAAGATATTCGGCAAAAAATAGATGAAGCTATCTTTGCATCAGAAAATCATCCTCTCAGAGATGGAGAAACTTTTGTCACTGAAATTATTCATCGTTTTCAACCCATGGGTGGTTATGTCATAAATATACTAGCTAGTCAGAAGCTGAATATAATAGGCAATTTTTCAGCTATTTTTTCTAGTTTTGAATAATTTGAAATTAATTCAATATGTCTAAAAATTCTTGGTTAATTCCCGACAATATTTATTTTCTCAACCATGGTTCCTATGGTGCAACCCCTAGAATAGTCTTGGATTATCAGCAACAATTGCGGGAACGAATGGAAAGGCAGCCTTTAGCATTTTTGGGGAGAGAATTAGAGGGTTTATTAGATATTGCCAGGCAAAAATTAGCGGATTTAGTCAGCGTCAATAGCGATGATTTAGTCTTTGTTCCCAATGCAACCACAGCAGTGAATGCGGTATTAAATTCCTTAACTTTTCAGGAAAATGAGGAAATTCTGATCACCGATCAGACCTATAATGCTTGTGCTAATGCAGTTAAACATATAGCTAAAAGATGGGGTTTAAAGGTAATTATCGCTAAAATTCCCTTTCCCGTGCAGTCTCCTTTAGAAATTAGTCAAGCAATTTTAGCATCAGTTTCTCCCCGGACAAAATTAGTAGTTTTAGATCATGTCACCAGTCCCACGGCCTTAATTTGGCCAATCGCAGAAATTGTGCAAGAATTAAATAATCGGGGTATTGATACTCTCATCGATGGCGCTCATGCTTTAGGTTTTTTACCCCTTAATATCGGGGCAATTAATCCCACCTATTATACTGCTAATTGTCATAAGTGGTTATGTAGTCCCAAGGGGGCTGCTTTTCTCTATGTGCGCGGGGATAAACAGGCAATAATTCGACCTTTAACTATTAGCCATGGAGCGAATTCTCCTCGACAAGATCGCTCCCGTTTTCAGTTAGAATTTGCTTGGATGGGAACCGATGATCCCAGTGCTTATTTATCAGTGCCAAAAGCGATCGAGTTTTTAAATTCTCTCTCTATTGATGGTTTACTGGGTCTGATGGCGAGGAATCGTAATTTGGTTTTAAAAGCCAGAAATTTGCTTTGTTGTGCCTTAGAGGTCAATTATCCCTGTCCAGAATCGATGATCGGATCGATGTCTTCAATTCTAATTCCTAGTTATGCTTGGGCAGCAGAAGATTTATCTAGACAACTGTGGGAAGAATATCAGATTGAAGTGCCGATAATTCCTTGGGGAGAAGCATCATTAATTGTTAGGATTTCTGCTCACTACTATAATTCGATCGAGCAGTATGAATATTTAGCTGGGGTTTTAAATTCCTTGCTATTTGGGCAAAGATAAGCTGGGAGCATCCCACTCTTAATAATGTTGTTTTTAAGAGTGGGATGCAAAAATTGAGTTTTTCAGGGGTGTTTTCGGCGTTGCGGGGAGCGGGGAGAAACAATCCATAACCGAGTTTTTAAAGTTCGATTGGGAGTTAATGATGCTATTAAAAATGGATTTGGTATCAAATCCGATCCCTGATAGCTGTCTCGGAGTCTCGAAGTCTCGACTAGGAAATTAATTTTGCACGACTACTTAGGGTCTGCTGAAAAAGTTTTTCGGTGGGGGTTGGGGGTTGGGGGTTGGGTGTGGGGTGTGGGGTTTTACCCATTTTCAGGTGGTCAATTACCTAATTTTCAGGGAAAAAGTCCCTGAATTTTCCCCCCAATCACTCCAAGGGTCGGCACTTTTTGAGGGAAAAA
>NZ_JADBSA010000269.1:0-6839 GCF_020246945.1 Microcystis sp. M113S1
AGAGCTTTGTTGTAAACTAATCTTACACAGCCCAAAGTGCGCCGCAATAGCGACTCTTGTTCGGGTGTGGGGTAAAATCGAAACGAGTAGGCTTTTTCCATGTCTCACATTCTAGCATATATTTGGTAAATGCGCTAGTATTTAACGGTAAAGCCGTCGTAGAACGACGGGGTTTCAGACCCAAAATTTTCGATGAAAACTGTTGCCGATACGGACTTGAAAAGGCTAGAAGACTTAATTATCAACGGACAAAAAGCGATCGAGACTCGTTTCACGGCGATCGAGCATAGTATCGTCGAAATTAAGGCTGATATTGGCGAAATTAAAGCTGATATTAAGGAAATCAAGCAAGATGTTAAATCCCTAGAGATAGGACAGGCAAAATTAACCGAAAGAGTCGAAGGGATGGATAATCGCCTCAAAATAGTCGAGGGCAGTCAAAAAAATCAAATTTGGGCATTGATAACCATTTTAGGCGGTTCACTAATTACCGCTTCCGTCGGTTTGCTGATCGCTATTTTGCGCTTTGTCTTTTTTAAGTAAAAAGTTATCTTTATGGATGAAAATAAAACCGAAATAAATCAAGAAATTGACTTAGAAACCGAAAAAATTGAGCCATCAGCCTCGGTAATGGAAAGATACGCCCAAATACACCTAAAAAGTGAGGGCGAGAAATTGGTGCTAATTTTGCCCAAAACCAGCGCCGGGGAGACAAGTCAGGATTGGACAGATATCTTGACAGGATTAAAATATTATCTCCGTAATAGCGGCCAAAACTGCCCTGCTAGAACACCAGTACACCTACGGTCCAACAATCGCCTGATGGATACGCGCCAACTACAAGCGATCGCCACAATTTTAGACAGTGCCGAATTATCCCTGCATACCATCCAAACCCAAAGAAGACAAACCGCAGTGGCAGCGGCAACCATGGGTTACAATGTCGAACAAATGCGCTCGAATCCCACGGTTTTCGGGGACGAGCAACCGCTACCATCCCTCCTCGCCGAACCTTTGTACTTAAAAACCACCTTGCGATCGGGTGTAGAAATCCGTCACCCGGGTACAGTTATAGTCATGGGTGATGTCAACCCCGGCGGATCGATCGTCGCTGATGGCGATATATTAGTTTGGGGGGGTTTACGCGGTGTGGCCCATGCTGGATTCCGCGGCGATCGAGCAGCGGTAATTATGGCCCTGCGAATCGACTTAACTCAACTGAGGATCGCAGAATTAGTGGCACGCACCCCGGCTTTGAATAGCGATCGCATGGAACCAGAAATTGCCTGTATCAGCGAAGGAGGAATCCGCATCATTGGGGCTTATAATTTTTCCAGAACCTACACCTTTAAAGATAAAGTGGGATGGGTAGAAAAAAAGTGATCAGTGACCAGTAAACAGTGATCAGTGACCAGTGATCAGTAAACAGTGATCAGTAAACAGTGATCAGTAAACAGTGATTCAGTGACTGGTAAAAATAGCGATTAACTGCGTTGAAACGAAAAACTCTATAAAACTGATAACTGATAACTGATAACTGATAACTGATAACTGATAACTGATAACTGATAACTGATAACTGATAACTGATAACTGATAACTGATAACTGATAACTGATAACTGATAACTGATAACTGATAACTGGTAACTGATAACTGATAACTGATATAAATTATGGCTCGTGTAATTGTGGTGACATCGGGAAAGGGAGGAGTTGGTAAAACGACAGTAACGGCGAACTTAGGTTCAGCCTTATCTCAATTAGGCTGTCGAGTCGCCCTTGTCGATGCCGATTTCGGACTGAGAAATCTCGATTTATTGTTAGGATTAGAACAGCGTATCGTTTATACTGCCCTCGATGTGGTGGCGGGAGATTGTAGCCTTGATAAAGCTTTAGTTAAGGATAAAAGACAGGAAAATCTGGTCTTATTACCGGCGGCACAAAACCGCACCAAAGAGGCAATTACTGGCGCTCAAATGAAGGATTTAGTCGCCCAATTGTCAAAAAGTTATGACTATGTATTGATTGATTGCCCGGCAGGAATTGAAATGGGTTTTCGCAATGCGATCGCCGCTGCTCAAGAAGCGATCATCGTTACTACTCCGGAAATGTCGGCGGTGAGAGATGCCGATCGCGTGGTGGGATTACTAGAAAGCGAAGATATTAAGAGTATCCGTCTGATTGTCAACCGGCTGCGGCCAGAAATGATCCAACTTAATCAGATGATCAGCGTCGAGGATATTCTCGACCTCTTGGTAATTCCCCTGTTGGGGATTATTCCCGACGATCAAAGAATTATTATTTCCACTAATAAAGGGGAACCATTAGTATTAGAGGAGAAGACCTCTCTCCCCTCCATGGCCTTTAGAAACATTGCCCAGCGTTTACAGGGTCGCGATGTGCCGTTTCTAGATTTAATGGCCGGTCAGGAAGGTTTTCTCACTCGTCTGCGTCGTCGCTTGTTTGGGCCTTAAACTCTCTCATCTCAACCCCTTAACCTACTATGAATGACCTGATCGATAAACTTCTAGCATGGCGCGGTTCGGGCAAAAGTGGCGACCAAGCTAAAAAACGCTTAAAACTTATTCTGGCCCATGATCGCGCCGATCTTAGTCCCGAAATTCTCAATATGATGCGTCAAGAAATCTTAGAAGTGGTCAGTCGTTATCTTGATATCGACACCGAGGAAACCGAGTTACTCCTAGAAAGCGACCAACGAACTACAGCCCTGATTGCTAATTTTCCGATTCGTCGGATCAAACGCCGTCCTTTAACCGAGAAATTGCCATGAAAACTAAACCGATCGAGCTTTGGCTTAGTCTAGCGGTCAGTCCCTTTCTTTTATCCTACTTGGGACTACGTTCTATTAATAATTGGTTGATAGAAGTCGGGAAAGATAGTGAGGAAATCTTTCGTGGCGATCGCTTGCCGCTGCTCAATATTCCCGATCAGTTACCAATAAACAGTGACCAATAATCCAAGAAAAAAGTCCTTTTGCCCCCTGAAAAGAGGCAAAAATAGTGAAGTTTTTGTTAAAAATAGGAAAAAATGTGATTCTTGGGGATATGATCTCATCTTTGACAAACCCTAAGAACTAATCCCGATAGATCAGTTATCAATGATCAGATTTGAGTTTTCAGTGAATAGTATTAAGTGGTAAGTTCTGAGCTTTCTTTTCACTGATTACTGATTACTGATTACTGACTCCCGATTACTGACTCCCGATTACTGATTACTGATTACTGATTACTGATTACTGATTACTGATTACTGATTACTGATTACTGATTACTGATTACTGATTACTGATTACTGATTAAAATTATGAGCGTCCTTGTCCCCTCGACCGAAACCGAACAGGATATTTTCAGCACTTCCAACCTGTTTCTGCAGCAAAGACTGAAATTAATCGAAGATTTATGGAAAGAAGTCTTAGTCTCCGAATGTGGTCAAGAATTAGTCGATTTACTGGAATTACTGCGCCATCTCTGTTCTGAGGAAGGACAAGTGACCGATGATAGTGCGGAAGCAATGATCGCCAAAATGATCGAAGACTTGGAACTAGGGGAAGCGATCAAAGTTACCCGCGCTTTTGCCCTCTATTTCCAGTTAATAAATATTATTGAACAACACTACGAACAAAGGGATCAGCAACTACTGCGACGGACGGTGATCGGGGAAGAAAACGAAAGTCCCAAGGCTGACCCAACGCAAAAAAGCATTTTAGCCACCATTGTCGGGGCCGATTGGCTAGAAAAAACCCTGAACGAGTCCGATCACTCCGGCCCAAAATCGGGACTATTTCACTGGTTATTTCCCTATCTCAAACAGGTTAACGTCCCCCCCCAAGAAATTCAGCGTCTTCTCGATCAGTTAGATATTTGTCTGGTTTTTACGGCCCACCCCACGGAAATTGTCCGTCATACCATTCGCATTAAACAGCGCCGTATCTCAGGCATTCTCGAAAAACTCGACCAAGCAGAAGAAATCTTTCGCAGTATGGGGTTAACTAACTCCAGAGAAGCACAAACAGTCACCAAACAGTTAAAAGAAGAAATTCGTTTTTGGTGGCGAACGGATGAACTACACCAATTTAAACCCACCGTCGTCGATGAAGTGGATTATGCCCTGCACTACTTCGATGAAGTTCTCTTTGATTCCCTACCCCAGTTAACCCTGCGTCTGCAGCAAAGTCTAGAATCCTCCTTTCCCCGTTTACGAGCGCCGAAAAATAACTTCTGTCGCTTTGGTTCTTGGGTAGGGGGAGATCGGGATGGCAATCCCTCCGTTACCCCCGAAGTCACCTGGAAAACCTGCTGTTATCAGCGCAATCTCGTTATTAAAAAATATCTCGATGCTATTCGCGACCTGACCAGTATTTTAAGTGCCTCCCTGCACTGGTGTCACGTCTTGCCGGAGTTGCTGGACTCCCTGGACAGAGATAAACAGCAAATGCCCGAAATCTATAGCCAGTTAGCAATCCGCTACCGTCAGGAACCCTATCGCCTCAAATTGGCCTTTATTCAAAAACGTCTGGAAAATACGCGCGATCGCAATGATCGGCTCAATGACCCGGAAGAACGACAATTATTAACTAAACTCAACGAAACCAACATCTATCGCTCCGGTTCCGAGTTTTTAGCCGAATTACAGCTATTACAGCGCAGTCTCTTTCAAACCGGTCTTTCCTGTCAAGAACTCGCTCAACTGATCGCCCAAGTGGAGATTTTTGGCTTTGTCCTGACTCAGTTAGATTTTCGGCAGGAATCCACCCGTCACGCCGAATGTATCGAAGAAATCGCTGAATATCTCGGAGTTTTACCCAAACCCTACGGCCAATTAAGCGAATCAGAAAAAATCGCCTGGTTAGTGGAGGAATTAAAAACCCGTCGCCCCTTAATTCCCCGGGAAATGCCCTTTTCGGAAAGAACCTGCGAAACCATTGAAACCCTGGGAGTTTTAAGAAGTCTGCAAGGGGAATTTGGTCTGGAAATCTGCCAAACCTACATTATCAGCATGACCAACGAGGCCAGCGATGTGCTAGAAGTGCTGTTATTAGCCCAAGAAGCCGGTTTATACGACCCCGCCACTAGCCGCAGTTCCCTCCGCATCGTTCCCCTCTTTGAAACCGTCGATGACCTCAAACACGCCCCCGGCATCATGGAGACTTTGTTTGAATTGCCCCTCTATCGGGCAACCCTAGCCGGCGGTTACGACCATTTAGGGGCTTTAAACGGGGAGGACGTGACCCCGGAACCTGCCATCTTGGAACCGAGTAATTTACAGGAGATTATGGTGGGTTACTCCGATAGTAATAAAGATTCCGGCTTTTTGAGCAGTAATTGGGAAATTCATAAGGCCCAGAAGGCTTTACAAAAAACCGCTAAACAATACGGCGTGAATCTACGTCTTTTTCATGGCCGGGGCGGTTCCGTCGGTCGGGGTGGTGGACCGGCCTACGCCGCTATCCTCGCCCAACCCCGGGGAACGATTAACGGTCGCATTAAAATCACCGAACAAGGCGAGGTTTTAGCCTCGAAATACTCTTTACCAGAATTGGCCTTGTATAACCTAGAAACGGCTGTAACGGCAGTCATACAGGCAAGTTTACTGGGCAGTGGTTTTGATGATCTCGAACCTTGGAATCGCATCATGGAGGAGTTGGCCACCCGTTCACGGCAAACCTATCGCAGTTTGATTTATGAAGAACCGGACTTTTTAGATTTCTTCCTGTCCGTGACTCCCATTCCTGAAATTAGTCTTTTACAGATTAGTTCCCGACCAGCGCGCCGGAAAAGTGGTCAACAGGATTTAAGTACCCTGCGGGCAATTCCCTGGGTATTTAGTTGGACCCAAACCCGTTTTCTTTTACCGGCTTGGTATGGTTTAGGGACAGCTTTACAGATGTTTCTCGATGATTCTCCTAGCAGAAATTTGGAATTGTTACGCCATTTTTATCACAAGTGGCCTTTCTTCCAGATGGTGATTTCTAAGGCAGAAATGACTCTATCGAAGGTGGACCTACAGATGGCCTATCACTACGTCAGTGAACTTTCTAAACAGGAAGATCGAGAACGTTTTCAACGTCTGTTTGAAAGGATCAAAGAGGAATATAATCGCACTAGCGAGATTGTTCTCCAGATCACCGGCGAGAAACATTTATTGGATAATGATCCGAATTTACAGCGCTCGGTGCAGTTACGCAACGGTTCGATCGTTCCCCTCGGTTTCCTACAGGTGTCTCTCCTCAAGCGTTTACGTCAATACAACAGTCAAGCTCAATCCGGTGTGATTCATTTCCGCTACTCTAAAGAGGAGTTATTAAGGGGTGCTTTAATGACGATTAATGGTATTGCCGCAGGGATGAGAAATACCGGTTGATTACAGATAATTAATGGTAGTTTTCGGGGGTGGTTATCTTGAAGGTAATCCACCCTCTTTTTTGGATTTGTCAACTTTTTGTAGAACTTCTACTAAGTTGTTATTTTTAAAGGGAAAATCACCGCTAAAATTGGGCATTACTTCCGATTTTATCACTCAATCCAAGCCTTTGGGGGGTAGAACCCCCCAAACCCCCCCGCGCATTAGCTTTTCGGTGGGATGCTTACAGGCAGCTGCTGATACATTTGTAATTATTTAGGGTCTGCTGAAAAAGTTGTTCGGTGGGGGTTGGGGGTTGGGGGTTGGGGGGTGGGGGGTGGGGTGTGGGGTTTTACCCATTTTCAGGTGGTCAATTACCTAATTTTCAGGGAAAAAGTCCCTGAATTTTCCCCCCAATCACTCCAAGGGTCGGCACTTTTTGAGGGAAAAAAAGTCTAAAAACCTTGTTGGATAAGG
>NZ_JADBSA010000027.1:0-23802 GCF_020246945.1 Microcystis sp. M113S1
CCTTACTTAGGTCTTACACGATTATGTCTGAACCGAACCTACTAGAATATCACTTGCTATCTAGTTATCCTTTTTATGGTTCACTCTCCAAGCGTTTTGGTCTTTCAACCAAGATTTGGGTATGCCCTACCCTATCTGTCTGACGACAAAGATTCTTACTGGTTTTTCATTCACCGTTGTTTATCGGCTACTGCGCTATGTTTGACGAGGTTTTCGCTACCCTCCCTTTTTGTCTCTTATGCAGACTTTCGAGTTCAAGGGTTCAACTCAATCGAGCCATTCACTACCGCCCACTCAGGGGATTCAAACCAATTTTATTTTAACATCAAGCCGTCCTAAAAGGACGGGGCTTTAACCCAAAATTTTGGTAAAGAGTCTAACTTGCCTTCGATTCTTGTTAGAACAGTTTCTAGGGAATAGGTGATAGTGACGGGGGATTGACTCATCTGAATTTCGGTGAACATTTGATCGCCTAGTAATATTGTAGGCTGATAATCGTTATTGGTAATTCTGTGATCTTTCGGGAGTGACGGAATTACAGCGATCGCATGGATCAAATATCTTCTTCAGAAAGTCCCGCTTGTTTCAAAAAATGCTTGAGTAATCCGATTTTTAAATCCTGGTTTCCGTGAATCGGCACAGAGATGCGGGTGGGATTATCTGGCTGACAGTAAATGTGATGGCTACCTTGAATTCTCAATAATTCCCATCCGTGACGCTCTAAAATTTTGGCCAACTTTTTCCCGGAAATTGATTTCATATCGCTATCTCTAGAATCCGAGTTTTCGGATCGTTCGGCAAGGATTCCACATCTATGGATAGACAGCCTTCGATCGCCTCGTGTAAATTTTCTAGTAGTTCCTCGAAAGTTTCTGCTTGGGTGGCACAGCCGGGGAGCGCCGGGACTTCCCCCCAGAAGCCACCTTCCTCCGCCTCGTGAACGATAACTTTCATTTTCATTGCTTATCTCCTAGATCGATCAATGGGAGGGATGGATAGATAATTATCACCACTCCTAAAATCTAACATTTCTACGGGGTTGTGTAAATAATTAGTCTTCAATAACTGGATTTAGTCTAAATATTGTAGGCTGTTTTTGTAGGTGATGCAATCCTTACCAACTGACGACATTCTGTTTTAATGGCTTGTTGTAGTTCTTGTGCCTCTGAATCGCTTAAAATGCCTGAAAACTTGGCCAGAGGATGACTGTTGCCTGTTGCCTGAACTCGATGTAAAAAATCTAACACGGTTTCTATTAGATCATCAGGTGCTTGTTCGAGTTCTTGAATTAATTGTTGACGATGGTTCATAGACAGTCTGAACGAGTAATACAGTAAATGTGATGACTACCTTGAATTCTCAATGACGTTCTCAAATTTTGGCGAACTTTTTCCCAGAAATAGATTTTAATTGACTCATCTGAATTTCGGAGATTATTCGATCGCCTAGTAATATTGTAGGCTGATAATCGTTGCCGTTGCCTCTGGATTGGTAATTCTGCCATCTTTCGGGAGTGATAGAATGCGAAGTATCCCCCGCAACAAGGAATTTAGTTTATGAGTCAATCGGGAGAAACCGTCACCTATTCCCTAGAAGCCATCCTGACGCGGATCGAGGGAAAGATCGATCGAATCGATGATCGCCTGACAAAACTAGAGGTAGGACAGGCAAAATTAATCGAGAAAGTCGAGGGAATGGATAAGCGGTTAGAAAGGCTAGAAAACGAACAATCGGGGCTAGTTAAGGATATATCCGATTTAAAAGGGGCGAAATCGCTGATTATCCCCGTAACCGTCGCGATTATTACCGCCATACTCACGGTTTTCCTTCGCTCTTTACCCTCTCCCTAGACGAATCGCGCCCGGCCTAGAAATTGCCAAGTGTAGCGGAACGATCGCCAGCTGGCGGGGGTTAGGGAGATGGGCAGAAATTCCTTTTCCATTCGCCCGCAGGTAAGCTGTTGACTATCTAGGGTTTGCCGAATAAATCTTAAAACCTTGTTAGGTAAGACTTTTAGACCTTTTGGAAATCAACAAGTACCAGGCATGGGAGTGATCAGGGGGAAAATTCAGGTGGTAAAACCCTACACCCCAACCCCCAACCCCCACCGAAAAACTTTTTCAGCAAACCCTATCTAAATTACTGGTTAAGACTGTCTATGAGCGCCGGAGTTGGGGGCCGGGTCGAGGAAGTTCGAGCATTTGTACTAAACTTTTCAAGACGCGGTTTAAAGGCACTACAGCTTATCTATAGGAGTATCTCGGCAAAACATGAAAATTATCGCCTACACCTATACCAATCCCCTGCTCGATAGTCCCCCCGATGACTCGATTTGGACCTATTCTCCCGAACAAGTGTATCAGGATTTTGGCGATCGCTCACAACGACAGCAACTGCTCCGCGATTGTCAAGGGACTCCCCCCCGACTGCTGATCCTGCGTCGTATAGCAGAATTGGGAGACAATGGCACAGAAGTTAGCAAAATTTTACAATCCTTAGAAGCCCTCGACATAGATATAATTGCCCTAGAAGACCCAGATTATAAGCTTAATTTTGCCAAGATTCTGCAAGAAATCGCAAAAAACGAACTAAGTAACCGTTTAAAAGCAGGTCACGCTCACAATCGTCTGCAAGCTTTGCCTCCCCCCGGAAAAGCCCCCTACGGTTATCGTCGTGGCAAGGAGCGTTATATACTTGATCGCAGTACCGCACCAGTAGTCAAAGACTTTTTTGATCGCTTTTTGATTTCCGCTTCCCTGCGTTCCACGGTGCGCTATCTAGAAAAACGCTACGGCAAAAAGATATCGGTAGCCACTGCCCATAAATGGCTGAATAATCCCGTTTATCGCGGCGATTTGTGCTATCTCGGTCAAGATATTATCCCCGATACCCACACCCCGATTATCTCCCGGGAAGAAGCGGCCCAGATCGATCGCATCCTGAGAAATAATCGCAAATTACCCCCCCGCAGTGCCAGCGCCCCGCGTTCCTTAGCGGGTTTAGTCCTCTGTAGTCAATGTCAATCGGGGATGACGATTACCAAAGTGACGGCGCGAGGAAAAGGCACAGAATACCTCTATTTGCGACCTTTGCAATGTCCCCGGACAAAAAAATGTTCGGCGATCGCTTATGAGAAAATTCTTGATAGCACAATCGAGCGCATTTGTCAAGACCTACCACCGACGATCGCTCAGATATCTTTACCGGATTTAGAGGGGATCAAACGGGGAATGAGCGAGGAAATAGGGCAAAAAAACGATATTTTGTCGCAATTGCCCTCCCTAGAAGCGGCCGGAATTTTAGATCAAGAAACGGCTAATCTACGGGCCTATAAACTGAAAAACGAGATCGCGCAGATTCAAGGACGTTTAGACCAATTACCCCCCGATAACCTGACTATTATCGCTCGTGCCGTTGCTTTTCCGCAATTTTGGCGAGATTTATCGGAAATCGAGCGCCGTTTTTATTTTCGCGAGTTTATCCGTCACATCGAAATCGAGAGGGAAACGGCTAATAATTGGCATTTACGTTTAATATTCGTTTTTTAACAATCTTGGACAATCTTAAAGTTAGCTAAAAATTGAGGAATGTTTGAGCGATCAATGCTAAGAAAAAGGCAAACAGCGATCGATCTCAACTATGAGCAATAACAAAAGATTAACTAGGTATAAAAAAGGGCGAAAATCCTCCCAGACAAAACCCCACCTTTACGATTACCACTATAACCAACCCGGGACGATGCCGGGGTTAATCACCATCGATGAAAATGCCGTTACTACCGAGATATTTTTAATTAATTATAATTCTCAACAAGCCACTATAGTTAATAATCTCTTACCTCAAGACTGTCTTAAATATTTATCCAATGATTCCATCTCTTGGATCGATATCGTCGGTTTGGGTAATGAAGATAAACTGCAAGAGTTGGGGGAAATTTTTCATTTACATCCCTTAACCCTTGAGGATATAGTCAGTATTCCCCAAAGACCAAAAGTGGAAGAATGCGATAATTATATTTTAATTATAGTGCCAATGGCCATCCTGATCGATCATCAGGGTTTTTTGTTAGAACAAATCAGTTTAATAGTCGGGAAGAATTATATTTTAACCGTGCAGGAAGAAGGACAATACGATTCTTTAGAGGGAGTTAGGGAAAGAATCCGTTTGAATAAAGGTTCCATCCGGCAGCAAAAATCGGGTTATTTAGCCTACTCGATTTGGGATGCAATTATTGACGGTTATTTTCCTGTTTTAGAGTCCTACGGAGAAAGAATCGAGGAGTTAGAAAACGAAATTTTAGCTAGTCCCACGGAACAGACTTTATCAAAAATTTACCAACTACGTCAGGAATTACTCTCCCTGCGACGGGCAATTTGGCCGCAAAGGGACACCCTCAATGCGCTTTTACGGGATGAGTATATTGTCATCGATACAACGATTAAACCCTATCTACGAGACTGTTATGACCATGTAGTACAAATCCTCGATGTTATCGAAAATTACCGGGAATTTGCCAATGGTTTAATGGATTTTTACCTGTCTTCCGTGAGTAATAAAATGAACGAGATTATGAAAACTTTAACGGTAATCTCGACGATTTTTATCCCGCTCACCTTCATTGTCGGTATTTATGGCATGAACTTTAATCCTGATAAATCCCCCTATAATATGCCCGAATTAGAATGGTATTGGGGCTATGTGTTCGTCTGGGTGTTGATGCTAACCGTTGCTTTCAGTTTAATCATTTTCTTTTGGCGACGTGGCTGGTTTAAGAACCTATCGACAGCGAAGAAAAGATAAACTGTTAAGCAGATTAGACAGACCGGACTTCATTGCTGGCATCTAGCAAGAGAAAATGGCTATTGCAGAGAAATTAATAGTTTAGTGTCTACGGTATTTTTTAACACTTTCAGTTGATGGCTTCTCATTTTGTCCAACCAACTATAGTGCTGGCTGTGACATTGATAGACGATATCGATGTCACCAATCTCTGACTTAACCTGAGCCAAGTAGTTTTCTAGTTCGCTAATTTTCATAATCAATCTCGCTTGCGCTGAAGGACATCAACCCTAAACCAAGAATTATCGCTAAAGGATAGGGGTGACTACAGTTATTATTATAGGCCGATCATAATTCCTAAAAAAGTTCTTATCTAGGGTTTGCTGAAAAAGCTTTTCCTGGGGGCAGGGTGTGGGGTGTGGGGTGTGGGGTGTGGGGTGTGGGGTTTTACCCAACAAGGTTTTTAGATTTATTCAGCAAACCCTAGGTAAAGGGGCTAATTTACCGAAGCAGGGCCGCAGTAATGCCCAAGCAATGTCGATAATCGCAACAAGTCAAGAGATAAAAAATTCTCGATATTGTCTTTCACTTCGCCCAGCTTCAATAATTAATTCTTTTTTCATTACTTTTTAGGTTCTGGGGGTTGCTGTTTGGAAGCTGCCGCAATCGCTTGATTTAAGCGAGTTAATTCTTCTTTAAACTTCGGTTCTTGGGGATAATTTTTGACTAATTTTTCTAGGATACTTTTAGCTCCAGAAACATCTTGAGTTTGTAATCTTGTTCCATAAAGAACTAGCATAACTTCCAGATTGTCGGGATATTTTTGATATAACTTTTCTAAAGGTTCTCTGGCTCCGATAAAATCTTTTAACTGTAAGCGAGCTTGGGCCAGTCCTTGCAAAGCAGTGGGGTTATCCGGTTCGCGTTCGAGAATTTTCTCGTAACCTTTGACCATTTCTGCTAATTTTTCGGGAGGAATAGTTGCCTCTTGCCCAGGTTGATTGCCTTGGGGGGAATTAGAATTATTATTTTTCCATAAACCTAAAGTTGGCACCACCATTAAAGCCAGAAATACTAAACCAGAGGAAACAATTAAGACTCGTTTGAGCGTATCGTTATTTTTTTTTGGCATACTTTTTAAAGATTAGAGATAAGATTAATTGGTAGTAACTCGATGAAATTGGTGACCCCAAAGATTATAAGCCCAAATTCCCAAGCCAAAACTACCTAAGCAGAGGATGGTGAGCATCAGGAAAACTTGCCACCTATTGTAACCTGCTTCCTGAATTTCTAGACGACCAAGGATAGCAGCAGCTAACAGGATTAAAACTCGACTAAATACCGCCCACTTGTGGAAGATAAAGACTATCGCCAAAGACCAGCCGAGAATTGATAATACAGCGCTAATATCGTTTTTAAACCAACTGCGGAAAAATACCGGCATTAAGTGACTAAACAGAGTTAATCCTAGGGCAATTGAGAGGATAACCCCTACCACTAGGATATAGATGATGATTTCTAGCCATTCGCTCGTGAGAGTCCAATTCATCTCATCACCGCGGACAAGTAACCAATCACTCCATGATAAACGCTCATGGGCGATCGACCAGCCAAACACCCCATAGACCGATGGAATCAGAAAAGTCAGTAGTATAATGCGCCAAAACATAATCAGTTATCAGTTATCGGTTATCAGTTTTGAGTTTTAAGTTGTGAGTTTTGAGTTTTGAGTTTTGAGTATTAAGTGAGCAGTATGTATTAAGTGAGCCTCATCAAATGGCAGTTTCCTACTGTCTTTTCACTGATTACTGATTACTGATTACTGATCACTGAAAAAAGTCAAGCCTGAACCCTGAAAGAGACGAAAATTGCTCCTTTTCAGACTTCAGGCCTCTGGGACTGTCCCGATCGCTTAGGACATATACTGGATGATAAAGTCGAAGTAGGGGGCTGCTGCCACGGCATCTTCTTGAGTCAAAAGACCTAAAGCGGCCTCTTTGAGACAACGAATCGCCTCCACCATGCCGGGGACGGGAACATTAAGAGAGTTATACATCTCTTTGACCCCGATCAGACCGGTTTGTTCGATCGGTCCCTTATCTCCGGCTAATACCCCATAGGTAACTAGACGCAGATACCAACCATAATCGCGCAAGCATTGATTATATTGACGCTGACCGTAGGCATTACCCCCCGGCGCTCTATAATCGGGACGTTTCTTGAACAGTTGTTTTTGAGCCTGATCGACGATTTTTTTCTCATTGTCAGCGAGAGTTTCGGCAATGCGAATTCTCTGCTCACCGGTTTTTAAAAATTGCCCGATACCCTGTAGTTCACCACTACTAGGATAACGAAGTTCGTCGTCGGCTTTGAGGATGACTTGGCTAACTACGCTCATAATATCAAGGTAAATTCTGATAACATTCTGTAGTTTATCTCAGGTCGGGGTCTGGAAGTCGAGTCATCGCTGCTGGTTGGGCAATTCCTAAAAATTGTAATATTTCGTTATGAGTTTCCCCGACAGCCCGGTTACTCTCTAGAATGAATGTATTAGTGGTCAGCAGTGAGGAGATTGCAATTGAGATGTCACCGCACACTGATTAACTTGAACCCGATAACTGGTAATTAATATGGAATTTTTAGCACCCTTCTTTTTGATAGCGGGCATTCTGGGATTAAATGGCTTTAAAATCGATCGAGAATACCAGCGTGGTGTTATCTTTCGCCTAGGGCGTTATCAAGACACCAAAGGCCCCGGACTGTACTGGATCATTCCCCTAGTTGACCAAAAAATGCGGGTGGATATTCGCACCAAAACCGTCGATATCGCCCCGCAAGAAACTGTCACCGCCGATAATGTCACAATTAAGGTTAATGCGGTTCTCTACTATCGCATTATCGACCCCAACAAAGCGATTAATAAAGTCGAATCCTACCCCACGGCCGTTTATCAAGCGGCCATGACCACTTTAAGAAATGTAGTTGGTCAAAATCATCTCGATGATGTCTTGCAAAAACGAGACAAAATTAATCAAGCAGTCCAACAAATTGTCGATGAAATTAGCGAACCCTGGGGCATTGATATCGAACGGGTGGAGATGAAAGATGTGGAAATTCCCACCGCTATGCAGCGAGCTATGGCCAAGGAAGCGGAAGCATTGCGAGAAAAACGCGCCCGTTTGATTAAAGCTGCCGCAGAACAGGAAGCTTCGCTAAAATTAGCCGAAGCTTCCCGATTAATCATGGAAAATCCCGCCGCTTTGGAATTACGCCGCCTACAAATGTTAACGGAAATTGGCGCGGAAAATAACACCAGTACTGTGATTATGCTCCCCTCCGATATCTTAAATCTTGCTCAAAAATTAGCCGAAAAAGTAGCCCAAAATGGCTGAATTGTCAATAGCCAAAAAGGTTAATTTTTAATAATAAAGATTGGGTGTGTTAGACAAACCTAACGGCTGCATCTCATTTTTGTCAATCTACCAAGTTGGGATTTTTAATGGGAAACTCTCTGCTAAAATCGGGCGTTACTTCTGATTTTATCACTCAACCCAAGCTTTTGGGGGGTTCTACCCCCCAAACCCTGGAGCGCATTAGTTTTTCGGTGGGATGCTTACAGGCAGCTGCTGATATATCTGTAATAATCTAAGAGTCACTGATAATTGCTGATTGTCGGTATTTCTGCAAGTGTGAGATGCACCCAACCTAACACACCTAAAATTGTTAATTAACGCATGGTGACGAATTCCTCGGCGGCACTGGGGTGAATGCCGACAGTGGCATCAAAATCGGCTTTTGTCGCCCCCATTTTTACGGCAATGGCTACTCCTTGAATAATTTCGGCGGCGTGATCTCCTACCATGTGCGCGCCAAGAATTTTACCACTTTCCTGATGGACAACTAATTTCATCAAAGTTTTGTCCTCTCGGGCCGGTAAA
Source organism: Microcystis sp. M113S1 (assembly GCF_020246945.1). Taxonomy (NCBI): domain Bacteria; kingdom Bacillati; phylum Cyanobacteriota; class Cyanophyceae; order Chroococcales; family Microcystaceae; genus Microcystis; species Microcystis sp. M113S1. The sequence goes on from NZ_JADBSA010000027.1 coordinate 8,718, forward strand.
ACATTGTAACCAGGGCGGAATTTAGATCGATAAACTTTAATCCCCGTCTCACCATATAGGTTTTTTGCTTGCAATTCTGTTAATCCCACCGTCGCCGCTTCAGGAGTAGAAAATACTGCCGAAGGAACATTTTCATAACTCATTAACCGGGGTTTATTACCGAAGACTGTATCGGCAAAAGCGCGCCCCTCATTAATGGCCACGGGAGTTAAATTAATTTTATCGGTACAATCGCCCACGGCATAGATATTGTCTTCGCTGGTTTGGCTATACTCGTTGACAACAATTGCCCCATTTTTTACCTCGACATTGACATTCTCTAAGCCCAATTTTTCCAGCTTAGGAATTCTTCCAGTAGCGGCTAAACCTAGGGCATCAACAAATAAAATTTCTGAGGTTTCTTGACCCTGAATATGTACTTTTAACCCCTCGGCAGTTTTCTCGATCGAAGTGGGGAAAGTTTCGGGCATAATTTTAATTCCCTGACGGATCATTTCCGCTTGAATCTCATCGCGGATATCCTCATCAAACCCTCTTAAAATCTTGTCTTTACGGATTAACTGCACCACTTCTGTCCCTAATCCGTGCATAATACCAGCAAATTCTACCCCAATATATCCCGCCCCTAAAACTATAATTCTTTTTGGTTGTTCTGGCAGTTGAAACATGGCATCAGAAACTACTGTATGTTCAATCCCCGGAATATTAGGTTTAACGGGATGTCCCCCCACGGCAATTAAAATTTTATCGGCAGTAATTTTCTCGTCTCCTACCTCTAGGGTATGGGTATCAATAAACTTGGCATAATTAGGAAAAATCGTCACTTGAGAATTATCTAGCATCTTTTGATAAATGCCATTCAAACGTATAGTTTCCTGATTAACCGCACTAATTAATTTTTGCCAATTTAACTGACTCTCTACCGGACTCCACCCGTAACCTTCCGCATCCTTAAATAGTTGCGGAAAACGACTAGAATAAACCATTAATTTTTTGGGAATACAACCGCGATTAACACAGGTTCCTCCCAAACGATCGTATTCTGCTAATCCCACTTTTGCCCCGTATTCGGCTGCCCGTCTAGCGGTGGCAATACCACCAGAACCACCACCAATCACCAATAAATCAAAATCATAACTCATAAAAACATCCTCGCAAATGAATAGAAATTTAACGGAATCAAGAAACTTTTTGGGCAAAAAGGGGAGCGAATATCTCGGATCAATCCCTAACTGAATCTATCGAGTAACTAGGACAATATAGTCACTAATGCTGCTAAATTAGAGTCAATTTACCTACGGCCAAGATTTAATTCTATGCTAACACGCCGCTCGAAATTATCTTTTCTCTTGGGGACTTGTTCCCTATTTCTCTGGGTAAACCATCCCGTCACCCTTGCAACCCCCATCAGTCCAGACAATTCCCCCCCTTCCGAGTTTATCTGTCCCGCAGACTTAGCCACCAGGATCGATCGCATTTTGGCCCGACCCGATTATCAAGGCGCTTATTGGGGAATTTTAGTAAAATACCTCAATTCTGACCAAAATATCTATAGTATCCACGAAAATAACTTTTTTACTCCCGCTTCTACCGCAAAATTATTAACCACTGCCGCCGCTTTTAGCAAATTTAACCGCGATTATCGTCTGAAAACCCCCATTTTAGTTCAAGGCAATCCCCCCGATTTAGAAACTTTAACCTTAGTCGGGAGGGGAGATGCCACCATAACCACAGAAAAGTTAGAAAAATTAGCAGAAAAGTTAAAAGCACAGGGAATTAACTCAATTTCTCGCTTAATTGTCGTTGCTAGTCCTTTTCTTGTCTCCGATAGTCAAAAAACCTGGGAATGGGAAGATGTCTTTTTTGACTATGCTGTACCCGCTTCTAGCTTGGTTTTAAACGAAAATTCCGTCACTTTAAAGCTTTTACCGCGACAATTGGGGCAAAGCTTAGATTTACAATGGTCTGATCCCATTGCCGCTAAACAATGGCTAATTGAGAATCAAACCAGCACCGCAGCGCAAGGAAGCCCGAATACTCTGGCAATTAAGGGCAATTTAGCCAATAATCGCCTGATTATCACTGGTTCTCTGGCTATTGATAGTCAAGATGATTTTAATTTAGCTATTCCCCAACCCTCGGAATATTTCCTGGCTCGCTGGCGTAATATCCTTGAAAAAGCGGGAATTACTGTTAAAAACGCAGAAATTAGTTCACAGATTCTCGGCGATGAAATCACCAATTTAGCATCAGAACCCTTAGCATATTTGGTGGAAAAAGTCAATAAAAATAGCGATAATTTACTAGCCGAAACCCTACTACAAATGCTCGGCGGTGTGACGGGATTGCAAGAAACTTTAACAAAACTGGGAATTAACAGCGATAGTTATAAAATCGGCGACGGTTCGGGGCTATCACGACAAAACCTAATTAAACCCAAGACTTTAGGTCAAATTTTACAAATAATGGCAGAAAACCCTGATTATCGTCGTTCTTTAGCCATTGGCGGCATTGATGGCACTTTAACCAATAGATTTCGCCAGACTCCCCTAGAAGGACGATTACAGGCAAAAACCGGGACTTTAACCGGAGTTATCGCTCTCGCGGGTTATCTAGCAACCGCCGACAATCAACCCCTAATCTTTAGCATAACCGTAAATAACAGCGATCAACCCGCCACCACCCTCAGAAACGGCATTGATGAGGTGATTTTGCTACTAGGACAGTTAAAACGCTGTTAATCTTCAGGAGACTCCGAGACAGGAGATGGGGAGATGGGGAGATAGGGATTTAGGGAGATGGGGAGATAGGGAGATAGGGAGATAGGGAAATTTCAGCTAAATTCCCCCACTACCCCAACACCCCAACACCCCACTACCCCAACACCCCAACATCCCAACACCCCACTTCCCCACTTCCCCACTTCCCCAACACCCCGCTCCCCGCTCCCCGCTCCCCGCTCCCCTTTCCCCAATTCATAATTCATAATTCCCACTTCCCCAACACCCAACTAATTCGATTGATCGAGTCAATTAATCACAGAAGACTGTATACTTTTGTAAAAATTGCTTCTAGCTGACCTGTAGATTAATCGACGGAGTTATTGATATATGTATATAGTTCAGATTGCCTCTGAGTGCGCTCCAGTGATTAAAGCTGGGGGATTGGGGGATGTGGTATATGGATTGAGTCGAGAATTAGAAATTCGCGGTCATTGCGTGGAGCTAATCCTACCCATGTATGATTGTATGCGCTACGACCAAATTTGGGGCTTACACGAGGCTTATCGCGACCTGTGGGTACCTTGGTACGGTGGGGCAATTCACTGTAACGTTTTTTGTGGTTGGGTACACGGGCGCTTGTGTTTCTTTATTCAACCCAATTCGGGCGATAATTTCTTTAATCGCGGTACTTACTACGGTTGTAAGGACGATAATATGCGTTTTGCCTTCTTCTGCAAAGCCGCTTTAGAATTTTTGCTCAGAAGTAATAAACGTCCCGATATAATTCATTGTCACGACTGGCAAACCGGTTTAATTCCGCCCTTACTTTTTGAAATTTATAAATATCATGGTATGGGCAATCAGCGCGTTCTCTACACCATCCATAACTTTAAACATCAAGGATTTGCTGGTGCGGAAATTCTCTGGGCAACAGGATTAAATAACGATACTTACTACTTTAGCTATGCCCGAATGCGCGATAACTTCAATCCTTTTGTGATTAATTTTATGAAAGGTGGTATCGTCTTTTCCAACTATTTCAATACCGTCTCACCCCACCATGCTTGGGAAGCACACCACACCGAGGTTAGTTACGGTTTAGGTCATACAATTCACCAGCATCAACAGAAATTTACCGGCATTCTCAACGGTTTAGATTACAATATCTGGAACCCAGAGGTGGATAAATTTATTGCTGCACCCTACGGTGTTGATAGCTTCTCCGAGAAGGCCCGCAATAAGAAGGCACTGCGAGAAAGACTCTGGTTAAGAGATGCACCAGAAAAACCCTTAATTTGTTATGTCGGTCGTTTAGATGACCAAAAAGGCGTACATTTAGTTCACCATGCCATGTATTATGCCTTAGCTCGCGGGGCGCAATTTGTCCTCTTAGGTTCCGCCACCGAATCGTTAATTAATAACTGGTTCTGGCACGAGAAAAATCACCTAAATAATAACCCTGATGTTCATATTGAATTGGGCTTTAATGAGGAATTATCTCACCTCATTTATGCGGGGGCCGATATGATTGTGGTTCCCAGTAATTTTGAACCCTGCGGACTGACACAAGTAATCAGCTTAAAATACGGAACCGTTCCCATCGTCCGGGGAGTTGGTGGTTTAGTTAATACGGTTTTTGATCGCGATTATGATACCTATCACAAACCCGAAGAACGCAATGGTTTTGTCTTTTTTGATCCCGATAATAATGCCCTCGAATCAGCCATGTCCCGGGCATTAGAATTGTGGTACACTCAACCGGAAGAATTCCAAAAATTAGCGATTCAAGGCATGGAATGCGATTACTCTTGGAATCGTCCCGGCGAAGAATACGTTGCCCTTTATGAAATGATTCGCCACAAATAAACCCCATCTTGTCTCTAGCAATTCCCTGGTAGTTGTTTGTTGCAATTTCTTGGGGAATTGCTTTAGTTTTGACCGATTCCTGACTTGAAAGAGGGTGTAGGGTGTGGGGTGTGGGGTGTAGGGAAGGAAACCTCTTTCATCTGTGGGGGTGAAAATTTTTTCATCGAGACTGACTCCTGATGACCGACTCCTGACTGCAGCAACAAACTTTTTGCCGCAAACCCTACCTAGGGTCTGCTGAAAAAGTTTTTGGGGGGGGGGTGGGGGGGGGGGGTTGGGGGTTTGGGGGTTGGGGGTTGGGGTGTGGGGTTTTACCCATTTTCAGGTGGTCAATTACCTAATTTTCAGGGAAAAAGTCCCTGAATTTTCCCCCGATCACTCCCAGAACTGGGACTTTTTGATTGACAAAAAGTCTAAAAGTCTTACCCAAAAAGGTTTTTAGATTTATTCAGCAGACCCTACCTAGTAGAGCAGAAATGTTAACTTTGCTTGGTATTCTTGGGTGAGGGGATGACTAACTCCCAAAATCTGAAATATAGCTAATATGGCTTTTCTTGCCCCATCCTGACGATATTTTCTACTTTTTCCCACCAGACCGATCAGTTGCTCTAAAGCGGCGGCATAATCTTCTTTTAATGCGGAATTAATCCCAGTAAAAAATATCGGATCGAGGGGATTATTTTCTGGTTTTAACTGTTGAAATTCTAGGAGAGTTTTCCAACCTTTGATCACGGGATTTTCTTCTTTAATAGCACTGATTAATCGGTAAGCATCAGACCATTTTTCTAGACGCATGAGAAATTTTACCGCCATAATAACTAATCGCGGTTCGTTGGGATATTTAGGAAAAAGATGATCGAATAATTGTTTAGCTGTGGGCAAATTATCGAGGGCGATCGCTTCTTTTATTTCTGCTAATCCTGTTTCTAATTCCGATTTTAAATCGAGACGGGAAAATAAGTCTCTAATTTGTTCTTCTGGCAAAGCACCGACAAAACAGGGTAACACTTCTCCCTTGCTGACAATTCGCACATCGGGAACTCCTTCTACATCGTATTGTTCGGCTAATTCGGGATTTTTATCTATATCTATTTTGGCAAGGATAAAATTATATTCGCTTGCCAGTTTTTCTAGCATTGGTTTTACCAATTTACAGGGTCCACACCACAGAGCATAAAAGTCTAAAATCACTGTATTTAGATAGGATTTCTCAATCACTTCACTGTCAAAATTTGTCCCATCTACCTCGATAGAATATCCCATCTATTTCTCCTCTAATAACTTATTTTTCAGCTAGTTTTGTCTCACTTATCTCTTTTACCCAAAGGGCTAATCCTCCCCCTCGTCCCCGGGCTGCCATCATTGTTTCTGTGATCAGAAAATAGGCAAAAAATGCCTGTTTTTTGATACTTTCCTGATAAAAATTCGCTTCACTTACCTGCCCATTTCTAATAAAACCTGAATAGAGAGAGCGATTAAATAGGGTTAGGTTGAGCCGGGTAAAATCAAAGGCGAGAAGACGGGTTTTAGGAAAAAACTTAACCGGACCGCTTACAGATAGTTTTACTGCTCCTAAAACTATGTGATTGCTGACGGTTCCAGAGATAAATTCTCCCGGTTCTAAACTCTCATTTCTTTGGTAAGAGATGGTAATTTTTAACCAGGACGGTAGATAGCGTCCCTTACCCAAAACAATTCCCGCTCTCTTTTTAGCTTTTTGAGTTCCCGTGATAAAGTATAATCGCCAAGTACCGACCAAAGCCTCAAAAGTAAGATTTTCTTTAGTTTTTTTCTGTTTTTTTTCTGTTGTTAAGAGAAATTCTAGCAATTGAGAGACAGGGGGGCGATTATTATCCTCAAGTATTAGGGGTGAGTCGAGATTTCTAACCATGATTTCAGACAGTGCCAAGATATTTTAGCTGAAGCTACCGAACTCGAAAAAGCGAGCGATAAACCGGTTGACCCTTATTATAAGTGGACTTTTCCCTCTCCGTCGGTACGGGGAAAATATTTTCCTCTAACCAGGGGGTTTGATGTTGCCGAACAAAATTGGGATGTGCTTGAAATCTCTCGGTCATTTCCAGGGCGATCGATTCCACATCCGACTGTAAAAAAACCCAGCCCCCAGCTACCATATACTTAGCCAAAGCTATGACTAATTCTGGCTGCACAACCCGACGCTTGCTGTGACGCTGTTTAAACCAAGGATCGGGAAATTGAATCGACACCCAAAATAACTTATCTGCGGGCAAAGATTGCAGTAAAATTTCTGGGGCAACATTCATATTGCCAAAAACAAAAGCGAGATTACTTAATCCTAACCTTTCCCGTTCCTGATTGGCTTCAATTACCAAAGGTTGACGAATTTCAATGCCCAAAAAATTAATTTCTGGCTCTACTTGGGCCATTTGTAACAAAAATTTACCCCGCGCACAACCAATGTCAAGATGGAGAGGTTGCGTCATATCCTGATAAACTTGATTCCAATCGGGGGGAGCGATCGGATGGCGATATTTATGACTTAAGGGATTGACGTGCTGACGAACGCGAACTTTAGCCAAAGATATTTTCTCCTCTATTTCTCCTCGATCGATCTAGTTTACCGATATTTAGCCCAATTTAATGCGATGAATTTCCGTTTCGCCATTCTCAGCGATCCTCATATCGCTTTACCCACAACCATTTTGAACCATTCTAATCGCTTTCATCTGGTGGAAGTGAGTATTCCCGCTTTAAAAATTGTTTTAGACCATCTCATCACCCTTAACCTCGATTTTCTGCTGATTGCTGGCGATTTAACCCAAGATGGTGAACCAGAAAATCATCGTTGGTTAGCCGATTGTTTAGCTACTTTACCCTTCCCCGTCTATGTGGTGCCGGGTAATCATGATGTTTTGAGTTTAACCGCAACAGAAAACCAGATCGGTTTAGCAGATTTTCCCTTTTATTATCAACAATTTGGTTACAGCCATCCCGAACAAATATACTACCAACAAGAAATTTCACCCGGAGTGCAATTAATCGGTCTTAATTCCAATCAATTTGATGACCAAGGTAAACAAATTGGCAGTTTAGATGCAGAACAATTGCATTGGTTAAAACAGACTTTACCCGCGCTAAAAAACGATCTAGTGATGGTGATGATCCATCATAACGTTATCGAGCATTTACCCGGACAAAGCAATCATGAATTAGGTAAACGCTATATGTTGGCTAATGCGGTAGAACTGCTCGATATACTACAGGAAAACGGCGTAAAATTGTTGATTACTGGCCATCTCCACGTGCAAGATCTGGCTTTTACTAGAGGTATCTATGAAATTACCACCGGTTCCCTCGTCAGTTATCCCCATCCCTACCGGGTGCTAGAATATTGCGAAAACACAGGAGAATTAGCCATAGAATCCTTTCATCTGCAAAATATACCGGGATGGGAGAATTTACCCGCTATTTCTCGGCAATGGTTAGGCGATCGCTCTTATCCTTTTATGATGCGTTTGTTAACCTGCCATCCCCTCAATCTTCCCGTGAGTCTAGCGGAGGAATTAGCGCCGAAATTACGAAATTTTTGGGCAGATGTGGCCAAAGGTGACACAATCTTCGATTTTAGCGATTTTCCGCCCCTAGCACGCCGTTATTTTGACGCTTTCAGTGCCATCGATCCCCTCGGTAATCCTCATTTTATCGACAATCAAGCTGTAATTAGTTTCAAGCATCAGTTAAGTTATCGGCGATCAAACTTGCTGGTGGAGATGAGAGAATAGCTGCAACAAATAATTCACTATAGCTTATAGTTATAGGACTATCCGGCAGCGCAGCCGCTATCTTGGCAGAAAATATCAAAAAAAATCAATGGAAGCAATTAAAAAGGAATTGAAAAAAATCGGTTCTCTTGCCCTGTTTTTTTTCTTGGCTTTCGGTTATATTCTTCTGATCATGAAATTATTTCTGGAAGAGTATTCGATTACTACCTACGTTTTGGGTAAAGCGATCTTAGGAGCGATCATTGCCGCAAAAACCGTGGCAATTCTCGACGTGGCCCTGAAGCTAGAATGGTTAGAAAATCGACCCCGTTACGTTAGTGTTCTGTATCGAACCTTTGTTTACACCCTAGCAGCACTGATTCTCGGCTCGATCGAGGGTTTTCTGGAAGCTTATCGGGTAACGCGGGTAATTTCGGAGGCAATGGCCAAATTTTGGCAAAGGGAAAGTTTCTCTCAAATCCTTGCGGTTACTCTCTGTCTAGCAGTGGTTTTTTTTCTCCACAATCTCTGGCAAGAAATCGATCGCTATTGGGGTAAAGGCACATTGAGAAAATTTTTTCTCGGTCGCTCCTAGAGTACAGCAGTTATCTTAATGGTGAGATAGGAAGTTTTCCTTTTGGGGAGTCGGGAGATAGGGATTTAGGGAGATAGGGATTTAGGGAAATTTCAGCTAAATTCCCCACTATCCCCCGCAACGCGCACGCAGTGACCACCCCACTACCCCAACACCCCACTACCCCCACGAAAAACTTTTTGCCGCAAACCCCATCTCCCCCCTGCTCGCCCTATCTTTCGCGGGCGACCCCTGCTAGGATAATATACGGGTGAAAAATTGCTAATCCAAGGAGTACAGACGTGATTGAACCTTTAGTGCTAGGGATTACCCTAGGCTTAATTCCCATTACCCTAGCGGGTTTGTTCGTTGCCGCCTATTTACAGTACAAACGGGGCAATCAATTAGGCTTAGACTAAATCTATCAGGCCAATCCCCCGAATTGAGACAATCTCCCGTCAAGCTAGGCACTAGACGGGAGATTTTTCAACAGGACAAATTTGCCGCTTAACAGATTGTTGCTGCCGGCGTTGCCATCCCTGCAAAACTCATCTGTCTTATGGGGAGAGCGCTCGCCTGAAACCAAAGGCTACAGGGCTGTTAAACTAGGAAAACGAATGACAGTTTCCGTATATTCGGGAACCCATCCGGCGGTACTGGTGAAGTAACGCACTGCTTTAACTCGTTTACTGGCAGTGAGGTGAAACCAGTGTTCGCTCTGGGCGGGAACATTGATATATTCTTGAGGTTGAATAGTTAATTCCCCCTGAGAACCATCGGCAAAGACAAAGCCAAAAACCCCTTCTCCATCAATGATATAACGCACCTCATCGTCGGCGTGGGTGTGACAGCGCTCGAACTTTGCCAGTAAAGTGTCGAGATTGGGAATTTCAGGGTGCAAAACGATTAAATCTCTAGCTTGATAACCCGCTTCTTGCTTTAGTTGCTTAAAATAACCGTCTAAGCTGGTTAAAACTATTTCTTTTTCTTCATCAGTGAGAGAAGCTTGTTTAAGTAGCTGACGGGTGGCTTCGTTTTCGATCGGCCAATAGTTTAAAGTGACATTTAATTTGGCCAATTCCAGACTAATATCGGCTAACTGGGTATAGGTTGTCCCATTCTCTAAGCGTAGTATCGCCATTAATTATCATCCTCAAGATTACTTTTTCTATTTTAAAGTTTTCCAGAGAGAAGCCGCTCGATTTTTTGCCCCTCGCTCCCTTGTCAGTTCCTAGTATTTTCTGCTCAAAAATGCTATTATGGTCTATATATGGGGAATTAGCTCAGTTGGTAGAGCGCTGCGATCGCACCGCAGAGGTCAGGGATTCGAGTTCCCTATTCTCCATTTTCCAGAGATATTAACCAGAAAGCAGCTAGAAAATACTTTTTAGTTCCTTTTCATGGGTGTGAATCCAATCACAGATATCCTTGATTAGGGTTTTTCCATTGCGCTGAGGCTGCCAACCTGTAGCTTCGATAACTCGGCGAGAATCAGTGATAAAAATTGGCATATCTCCGGTGCGATTTTCGGGAACTGCCTCAATCATTATACTATTGCCCGTGATTTCTTGACATAGTTTTGTAGTTTCATAAAGGGACAAGGAAAAATCTTGCCCACCCCCCACATTAAAAGTCTGCCCTTTGAATTGTGCTAAATTAGCAATCTGAATATCGATTAAATCGAGTAAATCAGCTACATAAAGAAAATCTCTAACCTGTTTCCCCGTACCCCATAACCGATATATTTTAAGGACTTCTGAAAGTAATGATTAGCCACCCAAAGGGCAAAAACTCCCTGATCAACTTTTCCCATCTGCCAAGGACCGGTTAAAACTCCACAGCGATTAATTAAAGTTCTTAATCCGTAGGCATCCCCATATTCATTAATAATCAATTACGATGCTAACTTAGTGGAACCGTAGAGAGAACGGGGTAAATCTAAGGGAAATTGTTCACTGATACCAAAAGCAGAAACTCCGGGTAAATCTTGCTGTTCAGATAACTGAAAACGAGTATCTGTTTCTGTATAGTTTAATTGATTAAGATAGGCAATGGGATAAACTCTGCTGGTGGAGAGAAAAATAAAATCTGCTTGGGTTTGTCTAGCTAATTCTAAACAGTTAATCGTTCCAATTAAGTTAGTCTGCAAAACGTAGCCGGGGGAAGTATAACCAGCTAAAACGGAAGGTTCTGCCGAACATTCTAGGATTAAATCCACTGGTAAAGCGGATGCTTCTAAGTCTTCCGCATTTCTGACATCTCCATGAACAAACTCAATTCCCGCTTGTTTGAGACGGGGAATATTTAATTCAGAACCGCGACGTTTTAAGTTATCTAAAGCGATAATTTTCCAGTCGGGATAGAGTTGGGCTAATCCCAAACCTAAAGAACTGCCCACAAAACCCGCACCACCAGTAATTAACACTTGCCTACTCATCAAAAATACTCCACTAGATAATAATTATCAAACAACTTGATTTTTTTTCTTTTTGCGCTTATAGTCGCCTCTAGAAAGGTGTTTTTCTAACCAGATAGAGAGAACTATAAATAAATAACGACTACCCATTTCCTTGAGTTTTAACTTGGAAATACCCGTGGTACGATTGCGCCAAGTGATGGGAATTGTCGTGTAGGAATATCCTCGCACGATTGCTTTTAAGGGCATCTCTACTGTTAAATTAAAATGGTGAGACAGTAGAGGTGAGATTCCTTCGATAACCTCCTTCCGATAGATTTTAAAGGCGTTAGTGGTATCATTAAATTTTAGCCCAAATAAAACTTGAATGAATAGATTAGCCAAACGATTAATGAATAACTTGTGAATGGGATAATCAATAACTTTTCCTCCTTTGATAAAACGAGAACCAAAAACGCAATCGTAGCCCTCTTGCAGTTTATAATAATAGTCCACCATGTTATCGGGAGAGTCGGAATTATCTGCCATTACTACTGCCACTGCATCCCCGCTAAAATTTTCTAATCCACAGCGCACCGCAAAACCAAACCCGTTGGGATAATAGTTATTGACGTAGCGAATCCGAGGATTTTCTTGGTTGATTTTTTGCAGAACTGCTTCGGTGTTATCTTTGCTATTGTCATTAACAACTAGGATTTCATAATCAATTTTATCCTCTTCTAAACGTTCAGATATTAAGTGAGTGGTGCTTTCGATGCAATCTTCTTCGTTGTAAGCAGGAATAACTATTGATAGGGTTTTTACTGCATAGTTATCCCTTGATTGACGTGGGTGAGAGTAACCGTCCATCTCGAAAGCTGGTGCTAATCCTTCGGGATAGTACATTTCTGTCTCATTAGTCTTATTCTTGGGTTTAAAAATTAGGCTATCACTGGCAACATAATTAATACTAGCTCCCAGTAAAACCCCAATCATTGTGTTAACTCCGGGGCTAATTCCTAACCAGTTTAAGAAGGGAAATATCAATAAAACTCGCAGTAAAACTGCTAAACCTGCCGAGAGATGATAGAGAGGAAGTTGTATCAAAATCACATCTCTAATTGTCCAATCTCCTCCAGTCCACACCCAGATTCTATAGATAAAGAAACTAGCAATTAAAGATATTTCTATAGAGATAACGTTGGCCACATTTTTGAGCAATGGGGTATTAAATCCCAATTCATCAATAAACCAATAAATTAAGAACAAGTTGATTAGAAATGCGATTCCTCCAGCAATGAGAAATCGGAAGATTTTATTGTTGTAGATTTTAGTTAACATAATAGTATCTTAAAATATGCTCTGGTTTAGTTTTTCTAGGTCAATAAGTAGGTGGGTGGAATTAAATATAATAAGATGAACGTAGGTTTGGGTGAAGCATGAAACCCAACGCCCGCATCGGTTACACTACCGCTAAACCATCCTACAAATAATTGTGCTTCCCTACTTATTGCTATTAATAACATCATTAATCTCCTCTGGTTAGATAATTGACAGATTCCCTCAATTACTAGCAGTATATTTTGCTAAAAATCACTTTTGTAACGGGGGAAAACTAGCAGATGAAAATTGACCAGAATAATTCTTGATTTACCCTAGTTCCAACGGCTAACGTTTTGACTAAAAAGCTCTTTGAGAATATCTGTTACTGTGTAGGTTAACTGCCAATCAGGATAATGATTTTTAAACTTACTCACATCAGAAATCCACCAGATATGATCACCAATACGATTAGTCTCTACATACTGCCAGTTTAACTTTTTATCCGCAATCGCTTCACATTCTTGAATAGCTTCTAACATAGAACAATTGCTAAAGCGACTACCACCGATATTATAAACTTCTGCTACTCGCGGGGTCTGATAAAAATGATAGAAAGCATTGACGAGATCATAACTATAAATATTATCGCGTACCTGCTTACCCTTATACCCATAAATACTGTATTCTTTGCCAATCATCGTACATTTCATTAAGTTAGGATAAAAACCCGTGTAATTGGGTTCCCGAATGACTTGGACCGGTTAAACAACCGCCGCGAAAAGAGGCAGTTTTCATCTCAAAATAACGACCGTATTCCTGTACTAATACATCCGCCGCCACTTTCGAGGCACCAAACAAAGAATGTTTACAAGCATCAATACTCATCAACTCGTCAATACCTTGAGCAAAATAAGGATGATTTTCCGAGATTTCCCAACGTAATTCTTTTTCTACTAAAGGCAATTCATTCGGTCTATCCCCGTAAACTTTATTGGTGGAACAGAAAATAAATACTGCTTGGGGACATTGTTGACGAGTATTTTCTAATAATACTAAAGTTCCGTTAGCATTGACACTAAAATCCATATAGGGATCCTTAGCTGCCCAATCGTGGGAAGGTTGCGCCGCCGTGTGGATAATTAAGGATATATCATGACTATAGGTTTTAAATATAGCTGCAATAGCTTCATGATCCCGAATATCTACAGCATGGTGAATGTATTTATCCCCGTAATCTTGGGATAATTTGGCTCGATTCCACTCCGTTGAAGCGTCTTCACCAAAAAATACCTGACGCATATTATTATCGATACCGACGACAGTATAACCCCGATCACAAAAAAATCGTACTGATTCGGAACCAATTAAACCAGCAGAACCGGTTACTAGAACGATCGCCATAACTATATCCTGAATTTTGTGCCTAGTTGCTGAGAAATTTCCCCAGTTGAGAAAACTTTCTCCGACTCTACTAGATAGGTTCCCCTTTGTCAATTAAATAGTAGGGGATTCCCTTAACTGCGGCAATTCCCTCAAAAATTATCGTCCTATCCACTAGGGGTGATTTAATGGCGTTTTCTTGCCAGTAATCCCTAATTAAGTCCCCATCTCCCCCTGTTAAAATTATCCCGCTCTCTGGATATAAATTTAACCATTCCTGACTGAATTTTTCTATTCCCGCCAAAATTGTATAAATTATCCCACTTCTTATCCCTTCTGCTGTTTCTTTTGCCCACATCTGAGGTAATCTTTCCGGTAAGGACACCTCTGGTAAGGCTGCCGTCCGTTCCCTTAAACTGGCTAATTGCACCTTGAACCCGGGTAAAATTGCCCCTCCCACTAGCTTTTTATCCCTATCCACTCCCGTAAAAGTTAAGGCTGTTCCCGCATCGATTACTAAACAGGGAAATCCGTATTTTTTTCCCGCACCTAAGACAGCTAAAGCTCGATCGATGCCGAATGTTGGATATAATTCCAGTAAAGGAATATCTTTTAAAGTAATTATCCGTAAATTGCCATAATTTACCCATAATTCTCTTTGGCTAGGAACCACAGAGGCAACAATCAATGCACATTCACATTTATTTGTCAAGAGTTTAGGGAAAATTTGTTGCAAAAATTCATTACTTAAGGGTTCCCTCAGGTGGGGAGTATCGAGACAAGCTAACAGGGTTTGACCGCAAAAATACCCCCAATGTAGCCGAGAATTGCCGATCATCAAACCTATCCAGTCAGTATCTTGCTCAGTCATCGAAAATTTTGGGTCTGAAACCCCGTCGTTCTACGACGGCTTTACCGTTAAATACTAGCGCATTTACACGATATATGCTAAAATGTGAGACATGGAAAAAGCCTACTCGTTTCGATTTTACCCCACACCAGAACAAGAGTCGCTATTGCGGCGCACTTTGGGCTGTGTAAGATTGGTTTACAACAAAGCTCTCCATCTCAGAACAAAAGC
>NZ_JADBSA010000270.1:0-6772 GCF_020246945.1 Microcystis sp. M113S1
CCAATCGGTTAGCATTGAAGAGGTTTCAGTATATCCTACTCTTTCTTGCTTTTCATACCAAGCTTGTGTTCTGACATGGAGAGCTTTATTGTAAACTAATCTTACACAGCCCAAAGTGCGCCGCAATAGCGACTCTTGTTCTGGTGTGGGGTAAAATCGAAACGAATAGGCTTTTTCCATGGGGAGCATTTTAGCATATATTCCGTAAATGTGCTAATATTTAACGGTAAAGCCGTCGTAGAACGACGGGGTTTCAGACCCAAATTTTCGATGATAGTTAATAACCGGTAATGGTAAGTTCTTTCCCTCGCACCTATAAAATCGCCGTCATCGGTGACGTTCACGACCAATGGGAAATAGAAGATAATTTAGCACTAGAAGCTTTACAAGTCGATTTAGCCCTATTTGTCGGTGATTTTGGCAATGAATCCCTAGAAATTGTCGGTCGGATTGCTAGTTTGTCCTTACCAAAAGCCGTTATTCTCGGTAATCATGACGCTTGGTATAGCGCCACCCCCTGGGGACGAAAACAATGTCCGTACGATCGCGATCAAGAAGATCGTGTCACCGCCCAGTTAGAATTATTAGGGGTTGCTCATGTGGGTTACTCAAAACTAGACCTACCCGGTTTACAGCTTTCGATTGTTGGGGGTCGTCCCTTTACTTGGGGGGGTTCCGAGTGGAAAAATGGAGAATTTTTGCAAGAACGCTATAATATAAGCAATTTTGCCGAATCTACCGCCAAAATTATCGCTAATATTCAAGATACTGCCTATAATAACCTGATTTTTTTAGGTCACAATGGTCCGGCTGGACTGGGAAAGGAAGCGGAAGCTATCTGTGGTCGCGATTGGCAACCTTTGGGAGGGGACCACGGGGACCCAGATTTAGCAGCGGCCATCGAACAAGCACAGCTATTAGGAAAACAGGTTCCTCTCGTCAGTTTCGGTCATATGCACCACCGTCTCCGTCATACCACTTCCCGTTTACGCAATCCAGTGGTCACTTCCGAAATGGGAACCGTTTATTTGAATGCTGCTAGTGTCCCTCGCATTCTCCACTCCGATACGGGTAAATCTCGCAATTTTTCCCTAGTCACTCTTGAAGAAGGTCTAGTCACAGAAGCATCTTTAATCTGGTTGAACGATAATTTCGAGATTATCAGTAATAGAAAACTTTATCACTCCGGGTCATCAATCGATCGCCTATCCGTTCCATCTTGTTATTCTTAAGTTTTGAAAATAGACCTTTTCTTAATCTCATGCGGTACAATCACTAATATCAGTTATCAGATATGAGTGTTCAGTTCACTGATTACTGTTCACTGATTACTGATAACTGAAAAAAGCTCCCCACTTCCTATAGATAGTTAATTTTTTGAGCGATTAGAGGTAAAGCAAGAGCGATAGCAACACTAACTATCATACCGATAAAAGCTTTCAAGGCATCCCCTAAAACCAGTTTACCCGTGGCGGCTAAATTAGGGTTTTCTCTGGTTAAAGTCAGAGAAATTTCTCGACCTCCTAATAAACCTAAAAATACCCAAGTGGTACTCATGGGAATATGATTATAGCTAACAAAAAACAGTAAAATTAGTCCATAAATTAAGTTAATAATTGTTGCAGAACGCAGATCATGGGCGTTAGTTTTGCTAGTGACAATTTTCTCGATTTGACCCCCGTGATTAATAAAAATGATGGTTTGCAGGAGTAGCATAACTGTTAGAGATAAAACTAACCATGTTGCCGCTAACTTTCTGGGAAGATAGGCGAAAATATTAGCAAAATCTTGCATTAACCATTGACTCCAGAGAAACCCGGTGGATAACCACTGTAAAACTACCCAGATTTTTTGAGGTTCTTTATTAACTGTTTCTAGGAAAAAGTTTTCTAATTGATAAATAATTCGATAGATTACTAACCCCACTATAACAGCAATAGCATAACCCCAAGCGGATTTAACTAACATTTCATCTAGAGATTGGGGAGCAAAAACTGTTAAAACCAAAAAGGTTGTACTCACAGGTATTCCCCAAGTGGTGAGAATTAAAATTGCTAAGGGAGGAACGATATAAATCCAAGTAAAAGTTTCTGGGAAGGGAATCATTTCTAGTCGATTATAAGCCACATCTCCCTGATTAATATACCAACCAGCGATAAAAATCGAGGCTAAGATTATACTGGTGTACAGCCATAAAATCCACCAGGGACGTTCTTCATTGGCACTTAAAAAAGTCCCTAAAGTTTGTAGGGAATCGTTGGCAACAATCGCATAAGCTGATAGAATAAAGCCAGCAATCATCAAAAAATTACTCATAGACAAGTGAAAAAAATAAAACTTAAAGTAATACAAATCCTGTTCAAACAGTAGAGAAAAGCGCCGAGGTAGGAGAGCGGGAAGTGGGGAAATTTCAACTAAAACCCTCTTAATTTTGCTTTAAAAAATCCCTCGCTAGATAGAAAGCAGCTAAACTACCGGAGACGGTAATTTCCTGCGGATTAATTTCCTGTAAAGGTCGAATAATAACTTCAATTTCCTCGGTAATATCTAACTTTTGTTGACCTGTGGGAGTAGCATTAAGAGCCAAAAAAATATGAATTCTGTTAGTATCTTTAACGGGATTATCGTACAAAACAGCCAGAGGTATTAGAGAATCACTTTGATAACCGGTTTCCTCCTCGAATTCCCGACGCGCTGCCGCATTAATATTATCTTCACCCGCATCTACTGCTCCAGCGGGAAATTCCAATAAAATTTCCTTAACTCCGTGACGATATTGACGGACAAAAACCAATTGATTATCCCCAGTAACTGGAACAACTAAAACAATTTCAGGACGAATATTAACGAAATAATCATCGATAACTTGTCCAGAGGATAACCTCACCGCGTCTTGACGGACTTGACACCAACGATTCTGAAAAACTAGCTCGGATTTAATAATTTGCCATTTTTTTAAATTAGTCATCGACAATCCTGTTATAATTGCAGTGAAATTACTAAACTTTTTCCCAGATAATTATAGCTATCTAGGGACTATTCCTGATAAAATTTAATTTTATACTCCCATCTCCCATGTCGTTAATTCAATGGTATCCCGGTCATATTGCCAAAGCGGAAAGAAAACTCAAGGAACATCTTAAACTCGTGGATGTGGTCTTAGAAGTGCGCGATGCTCGCATTCCCTTAGCTTCCCATCATCCGCAGGTGGACGATTGGATTGGCAATAAACCGCGCTTGTTAATCTTAAATCGTCTCGATATGATTCCCGAATCTGCCCATCAACAATGGGTAACATGGTTTAAAAGTCAAGGAGAACCCATCTATTTTACTAACGCTAAACAGGGAGAAAGAGTTAAAGCAATTATCAAAGCGGCGGAAAAAATTGGCGATGAAATTAACCAAAAACGCCAACTAAGAGGAATGTTACCGCGTCCAGTGCGCGCCGTGGTGATCGGGTTTCCCAATGTGGGCAAATCTGCCCTGATTAACCGTTTATTAGGGCGAAAAGTCGTCGCCAGCGCCCGCAGGGCCGGAGTAACGCGACAATTACAATGGGTAAGAATTTCCGACACCTTAGAATTATTAGACGCGCCGGGGGTGATTCCTTCCCGTTTAGATAATCAAAGGGATGCGGTGAAATTAGCCATCTGTGAGGACATTGGCGATGCTGGTTATGATAACCAAAGGATAGCGGCGGCTTTTGTCGATTTATTAATAGAATTACAGTATGAAGGTCTTTTACAATCTCGTTACGGGTTGAATACTCTAGACATGACCGGGGAAGATTTTATCGAAAAATTGGCCAATCTCAAATATCAAGAAGATAAAGAAAGGGCAGCCATGCAGTTACTCAATGATTTTCGTAAGGGAATAATCGGGGCTATCCCGTTAGAATTGCCCCCTTCCTCTTGAAATCGCCTGTTTTTAACTCAATAGTTAATTCCCGAATTTGTCAAAATTACCGCCTTTTAGTCCACTGAGCTGCCGATAAGATTAAAGAAATCGGTAAAGTTGCGAGGATCGATCGAACCCTGAAGGAAGATAGGGAATAAACGACAGAGACAAAAAAGACTATGGGCAAACCGACTGGCTTTATCGAATTCCTGCGTGAACTTCCTTCCGAACTTACCCCTCTCGATCGCCTTCATAATTGGGATGAGTTTCATCTTCCCATGCCTGAGGATAAACTCCGCAATCAGGCCGCCCGTTGTATGGATTGTGGTACACCATTTTGTCACACCGGAACGCTCATTAGTGGCATGGCCAGTGGTTGCCCAATTAATAACCTGATTCCCGAATGGAATGATTTAATCTATCGAGGATTGTGGCGAGAAGCCCTCGATCGCCTTCATAAAACCAATAATTTCCCCGAATTTACCGGTAGAGTCTGCCCCGCTCCCTGTGAGGGTTCCTGTGTTCTCGGTATTCATAATCCCCCCGTTACGATCAAAAATATTGAATGTTCAATTATCGACAAAGGTTGGGAATCCGGTTGGATTACTGCCAATCCCCCCGCAATCCGTACCGGCAAAAAAGTGGCCGTAATTGGTTCAGGACCTGCGGGATTGGCGGCCGCCGACCAGTTAAATAAAGCCGGTCACTGGGTGACAGTTTATGAACGGGCCGATCGTCCCGGAGGGCTATTAATGTACGGTATCCCCAACATGAAGTTAGATAAGGAAGAAGTGGTTCTGCGTCGTCTCCAGATACTCGCACAGGAAGGGGTAAAAATGGTCTGTAGCACGGAAGTGGGCAAGGATATCAGCGCTCAAGACCTATTAAACGAATACGATGCCGTCGTTATCTGTACCGGGGCCACCAAACCCCGGGATTTAAACATCGAAGGTCGCCAATTAAAGGGCATTCACTTCGCCATGGAGTTTCTCACTGCTAATACAAAGGCACTATTAGACGGACAGCCCGGGGAGGATTTTATCTCGGCCGCAGGTAAAGACGTAGTAATTATCGGCGGTGGCGACACGGGAACCGACTGTGTGGGGACTTCCCTGCGTCATAACTGCCGTAGCGTCACCCAATTAGAGATCATGCCGCAACCGCCCCGAGAACGGGCCGCCGATAATCCCTGGCCCGAATGGCCGAAAATCTACCGTCTGGACTATGGACAAGAGGAAGCGGCCGCGCGTTTTGGCGATGACCCCCGGGTTTATACCACCACAGCGACTAAATTCGAGGGGGATAGCGAGGGCAACGTCACAGGGATTCACACGGTACAGGTGGAATGGCAACGCAACGAAAAAGGGCAGTTTATCCCCCAACCGGTAGCAGGAACAGAAAAAGTCATCCCGACGCAATTGGTTCTATTAGCCATGGGATTTTTGGGACCAGAACAGCCTTTACTCGATGATTTAGGCTTAGAAAAGGATGCCCGCAGCAATATCAAGGCCGAACACGGTCAATTTGCCACTAGCTTACCGAAAGTCTTTGCAGCAGGGGATTGTCGTCGTGGTCAAAGTTTGGTGGTTTGGGCGATTAATGAAGGTCGCGGGGCCGCCAGGGAATGCGATCGCTTTTTGATGGGGGCGACGGACTTACCTTAAACCAGTAGTTACTGTTTTCCCCTTGTTATAGTCATGTCCAAAAAGAGGCCTCAGCCATAGCCATCAAAACCCAACCGCCGGTCAAACCCTCTCAATCTGAACAGGAGGAGCGAGGAAACAATTGTCCCTATTGCCTATCTAGACAATCGCTCCCTGTTTAAACCGTTGCCACCGATGAATCAAGCACCAACTGTTCATTGGTGGGTAACTCCAGACAATAACCCGCACCGTAAACGGTTTTAATATAGCGAGGATGACGGGGATCGGGTTCTAGTTTCGTTCTCAGATGGCGAATATGAACCCGAATAGTCTCGATATCATCATCGGGATCGTATCCCCAGACCTCCTTGAGAATATCACTAGGGGAAACGGTTTGACCGTGACGTTGGAGAAGACAGTGGAGTAACTCGAATTCTAGATGGGTTAACTTGACCACACTGTCAAACCAGACCGCCTCAAAACGTTCGGGAACAAGGGTTAAAGGTCCAAAACTGAGTATTTCTGAGTGTTTAGCGGCTTGGGGAATGCGATCGGTGCGTCTAAGGAGGGCGCGCACCCTAGCTAACATTTCCTCCACCTCGAAAGGTTTGGTCAGGTAATCATCAGCACCCGCATTAAAACCTTCCACTTTATCTTGGGTTTGTCCTAAGGCTGTGAGCATCAAAATCGGGATGTCGGACGTGCGTTCATCTCGTCGCAAACGCTGACAGACAGTAAAACCATCGACTTTGGGCAGCATTAAATCCAGCATGATTAAATCGGGTTGTAACTGGACGGCCAAGGCCTGGCCTTTAATCCCGTCCTCTGCCGGATTAACGTCATAACCCGCCATCTCCAAGTTGATGGAGACTAATTCCGCGATCGCAGGATCATCATCGATTACAAGTATTCGGGGCATTACCAGAGTGTTATGACTAAGGGTTTGGGTAGGGAGTTGCTAAATGTGTTCTTACTGACATCGCGACTAGAGCTTTGTCTCTCAAGGGCTTGAGTTTAGCACAACTTGACATCCTCGCCGCCGTACAACGGACGGCGATTCCTCACCACGCCACTTTTTTAGGGTGGTCGCTGAACGGGGTTGACGCAGATAGCGAAAAACGCTTAATTGCTTAAGTCTGACACTTTCGACCCGTCCGTTTTCAGTGTCCGAATGCCGGACGGCCACTTTGAACAAGTCGAAAAAATCTCATGTTCAACCTTATTTCCTAGAA
>NZ_JADBSA010000271.1:0-16934 GCF_020246945.1 Microcystis sp. M113S1
CCAAATGCGTTTAACCGCTATGGGATAGAGAGGTGCGTAGTTCACCCAAGGAGAATTAATCTCTCGAAGTAAAAGTGAAGGGAATTTCTGAAATGGAATTCAGTCTGTCTATATTTGACTATACTTTTACTAACTATGAGATTTAACGTTGAAAAATCTTCCTTTTATTTTTTCAACTGACTTCTTACCCAATTCCGAAATGCTTTGACTAACTCTAGGTAATCCAATGTTTCAGCTTGTTGTAAAAATCCAGCAATCTCTGAAATAGGAATATTTATAAAAAATCGACTGGTTGGGGAGGTGATATAAGTGCCATTTTGTAATTGTTGGATGACCAGAGATTCCCCATTATAAACCCAAACCTCTGCCACGCCTAGATCTGCATAAACCTGAAGGCGATTTTGAGAACTGCTGGTGACATCAATTTCTATAAATCGGGACTAGCGATTCTTCCGCTAGGGTTTCGACAAAGCGACCGATGAGTGTTTTACTAAATTCGTGTCCGGTCGAAGGAGCCATGATTTCTAAAATGCCACGATTGTAGGTCAGCCGCAGACGGCGATCGCTCATTTCTGCGAGCAGCGTTTCGTAGGTTTTCCAGCTAATCCCGGACAGGTGAATTATTTCAGCCGGTGGTGCGAGCAGTGTTACAGTCATAGATTCAAGCAAAAATCCCATGCTTCCATTTTAGAATACTGATAAATATAGAGCGCCTCTCGTTTTGGCTGATCGCTTATGAATCAAAACTCATCTTAAAACAGAGGAGGAAAAACTACGGGTCTCAACTTATTTGAGCGGTTTAAAGTTCAAGGTTTTATATTTTTTGACAGCCATAAGTATTAATACTCATTGCACAAGTGAGATGCTCCCCTAGAGTGACGAAACGCCTGTGGACTTGGGATGATGTAGCCAAAGAGTATGTGCAAGCGTTAAAATCTCTTGCCTAGGTTTCGGAAACGTTGTCAGAGAAATAATTATCCACAAATTGACTGATTTTCCTTTGAAATTTCTCTGATGAAAAAAGAGACTTTTGATGGGCGAGGGACATTAAAAGCTCTTCCTGTTTCTTTTCATTGCTAATTACTGCAATAATCTTTTCTACTGCTTCTTCCATAGTGTTAAATTGCAATTCTGTATTGTGCTTACCGACGATTTCCGTTTGACCTCCTATTTTCTGTACAAAGGGAATGATATCTGCTCTCACCATTTCGGCTACGGAGATACCAAACTGGTCTTTCTTGGGATGGATACCATACCTACATTTGTACAGTACATTACAATAATCTGCATAGGGAAGATCCTTATACAGTTGAATCCAGTCGGAATTTTCAGCTACCAATTGTTCAATATAGTGTTGATACTTTGATTTCACCCCGGCATTCCCTAATCCCCTTGTTGCGGGCGGCAAATTGTGTAGGGATGGTTTCTACCAGATAAGATGCTCGAGGAAATCGAGCCACGCAATCTTTAATGCTATCATCAGGCCCGTTATCGACAACGACGATCTCCCAATCGTCCGTAGGATATATTTGTCGCTCAAGAGCTTCTAGGCAAATTTTCAAGTGCTCTACATCATTAAAAACAGGAATGATAATCGAGACAAAGGGGAAAGTCATAAAATAGTCAGAGATTAATCGTTCAAGTTGGGCATCTTCTCAAAAATTAACTCAAAAACCCGAGTCTTGTCAACTAACTCTATGATACTGGGGACTAGGGCGGGGTTTAGACTGCCAAAAGGGGTAAACAAAAGCTGTGAAGATGTTATAATAAGCCCCGTTCCGTATCTAAATAGTTAGAGGCAAAATTAATGGCATCTCCCACTTGTTCGCTCTGGTTTTTTGTAGCGCGAACTGACTTACCATTTATGATGCTTACCATCCCCCATATAGTTAAGATGTGTAATTTCCCCTTTCAAGAAAAAGTGTTAGCCATAGACACGGCTGCTTTAAGTGGGGAAAAAGTTAATCGTCTGGGTATTGGTACGATGGAATATTTACGCCAATGTGCACAAACTTTGCTGCACAAGGGGGTAGTTGACCGCATTGTAGATTTTAATTATGATCCTAGGTATCAAGAACGATTATATCTAAAACATTTCGGCAGTGCCATAAAACCTACTCATAACTATAAAGGCTATCCGATCCTTGGCTCGATTTTTAAGATAGAAGAATGTCAGAGTGACTATCTGGTTCATTTTGATAGCGATATGATGATGTACCAAGAGCCAAGCTACAGATGGATTGCTGAAGGAATTGATCTGATGGAAGCAAATCCTCAGATTATGTTTGTCCGTCCTATGACAGGACCGCCCATCTCTGATGGTAAGTTTTGTGAATCAGATATGGGCCAACTAAATCCTCAAGGTTTTTATGAATTTAAATATTTTGGAAGTCGCCTATATTTGCTCAAATGTAACCGGTTTGATGAGTTATTACCCCTGCCTATCATCTGGTATAATAAATACCGGCAGCAGTTGGTAAACAATTGGCCAGAAGGCATGAAAACAGCCCTAAATATCTGGACTGGAAAGGGCAAATTAGATTCCTGGGAAATTATGATTTCTGAGAAGCTCAAACAGACGGATTATCTGAGGATTAACCTCAGCAACCCTAGAGCTTGGAGTCTACACCCGAAGGAGAGAAGCCCTGCTTTCATCGCAGCTTTACCATCAATTATTGCTAGGATAGAAAGGGGCGATTTTCCAGCCAAACAAGCAGGATTTTATGATTTAATTTTTGACCTGTGGGTTTAGCTCTGAATCATGCCAAGGCTATCAGAACAGTACATTGCTTATATCTAGCAGTTTTCCCTTGAAGGTTTTCGATTAAATGATACCAGTCCAAAATTTCAATTCTTTCCTGTTTCTCTCCGATCTCACGAAATAAATTCCAGATACTATCATGTTCATCTCCTCAACAAACTTTCATGTTTTGCTAGATGTTGAGAATTAACCACATCTAAGCGTCCGACTGGCGGTTTCTTTCGGGCTTGTTTTGAGCAAAAAATACCGATTTCTGGGTTGACCTACTCAATCATTAAATCTCTGACAGTCTCCTCTTAAGTTTCCTAATTTGGGATTGCTCCTAGAGACACACTCCTAACTCTCGGGATAACTCTTGAATTCTTTTTTCATTTTCTGATAACTCTGATAACATTGGATTGTTCCTGCCATGCAGATAGATTTTGAATTGGCGATGTTCCAACTATAATAATCTCATTTCTCTTTTTGATAAAGTTCAAGGTTTTATAGTTTTTAAAAGCCCTAAGCATTAATACTCGCCGCACCAGTGAGATGCTCACCCTTGCTAATAATTAGGGTATGCTGAAAAAGTTTTTCGGTGGTGGCAGGGTGTGGGGTGTGGGGTGTGGGGTTTTACCGATTTTCAGGTGGTCAAACACCTAATTTTCAGGGAAAAAGTCCCGGAATTTTCCCCCCGATCACTCCCATATCCGGTACTTTTTGATTGACAAAAAGTCTAAAGATATTATCCAACAAGGTTTTTAGATTTATTCAGCAAACCCTAATTAAGCAGTTACTACCGGGGAAGCTAACCGTTTAAAGGTCAATCTTTCATCGGCCACATCGACAAAAATCGTGTCTCCCCCTTTGAATTCGCCGCGCAGAATTGCCTTAGCGATCGGAGTTTCCACATATCTTTGTACTGCCCGTTTTAAGGGTCGCGCACCGTACACTGGATCATAACCAATTTCTGCTAGATAATCGAGAGCAATATCGGCAAGTTTCAGGGCTAATTTTTGTTCCATCAAGCGATCGCTGAGATTGGCTGTCTGTAGTTTGACAATCGATCGCAGTTGCGCTTTTTGTAGGCTGTGGAAAATGATCGTTTCATCGATACGATTGAGGAATTCGGGACGGAAACTATTCCGCATTGCTTCCATCACCCGGGCCTGCATTTCCTCATAACGAGACTCATCACCAGCCACGTCTAAAATGTATTGAGAACCGATATTACTGGTCATAATAATGATTGTATTTTTGAAATCAACCAGATGACCTTGAGAGTCGGTTAAGCGCCCATCGTCAAGGATTTGTAACATAACGTTAAAAACGTCGGGATGGGCTTTTTCAATCTCATCAAAGAGGATGACAGAGTAGGGACGACGCCGGATTGCCTCGGTTAATTGTCCCCCTTCATCGTAGCCGACGTATCCCGGAGGCGCGCCCATGAGACGGGAAACGCTGTGTTTTTCCATGTATTCCGACATATCGATGCGAACTAGGGCTTCTTCGGTGTCAAAGAGATTGCGCGCTAAAGCTTTCGCCAATTCTGTCTTGCCAACACCCGTCGGACCGAGGAAAATAAAGCTGGCCGTGGGACGGTGGGGGTCCGATAAACCGGCGCGGGAACGTTGAATCGCTTCGGCCACGGCTGTGACTGCTTCCTCTTGACCGATGACACTTTCGTGTAATTCCTCTTCCAGATTGAGGAGTTTTTCTTTTTCCGATTCGATTAATTTATTGAGAGGAATTCCCGTCCATTTCGAGATAATTTCGGCGATATCCGATTCGAGAACTTCTTCCCTTAATAAACTTTTACCGGTGGTTTGTTTGTCGGCCAATTGAGTTTCTAGGGCGGACATTTGCCGCTGCAGATCGGTTAATTTTCCGAACTTTAATTCTGCAGCGCGATTATAATCATAATCTCGTTCGGCCTGTTGAATTTCCAGATTAACTTGTTCGATCGCTTCTTTAACCCCACGAACTTGATCGATAATCTCTTTTTCCCCTTGCCATTGGGCATTTAATCCCGATTGTTCTTCCTTGAGGTTAGCCAGTTCTTTTTCTAACTTTTCTAACCGTTCTCGCGAAGCTGGATCATATTCCCGTTGTAGAGAAAGTCTTTCCATTTCTAACTGGAGAATTTTGCGATCAATTTCATCGAGTTCTTCCGGTTTAGAAGTGATTTCCATCTTCAATTTTGCCGCCGCTTCATCAACTAAATCAATGGCCTTGTCTGGCAAAAAGCGATCGCTAATATAACGATTAGAAAGCAGTGCCGCTGCCACTAAAGCATTATCGGCAATTTTTACCCCATGATGCACCTCATAACGTTCTTTGAGACCGCGAAGAATCGAAATAGTATCGACCACATTTGGTTCATCCACTAAAACCTCTTGGAAGCGTCTTTCTAACGCCGCATCTTTTTCGATATATTTGCGGTATTCATCGAGGGTAGTGGCTCCGATACAACGCAATTCACCCCGGGCTAACATTGGTTTTAATAAATTGCCCGCATCCATTGCCCCTTGAGTGGCTCCCGCACCGACAACGGTATGAATTTCGTCAATAAACATGATGATATTGCCTTGGGAATCGGTGACTTCCTTGAGGACAGCTTTTAATCTTTCCTCAAATTCCCCGCGATATTTTGCTCCCGCAATTAAGCCACCTAAATCGAGAGAAATAAGAGTACGATCCAACAAAGATTCTGGCACATCGCGGTTAATAATCCGCTGGGCTAATCCTTCGACAATAGCCGTTTTTCCTACTCCCGGTTCCCCGATTAAAACCGGGTTATTTTTAGTCCGACGCGAGAGAATCTGAATCGTGCGACGGATTTCGTCATCCCGTCCAATTACGGGGTCTAATTTACCTTCCCGTGCCAATTGGGTGAGATCCCGTCCGTATTTTTCTAGGGCCTCATATTTGCCTTCTGGATTCTGATCGGTCACTTTTTGACTACCTCTGACTTGTTGAATAATTTCCTTGAGTTTGTTTTCGGTAAGTCCGAATTCTTGAAAAATATTTTTACCGAAGCGATCATCTTTAGCGTAACCTAAAATCAAATGCTCGATCGAGATAAAGTCATCTCCAAATTCTCGGCGATAATTTTCTGCTCGATCGAGTAAACTATCTAAACTACGACCTAAATAAATCGAGTCGCCAGGGTTAGATATTTTCGGTTGACGACGGATAAAATCATCGGTTCGATCCCGCAAACGGGCTAGACTAATATTAGCTTTACTAAAGACACTGCCCGCTAATCCCTCCTGTTCCAGTAGGGCTTTCATTAGATGTTCGCTTTCGATTTGTTGCTGGCTGTTCTGTTTGGCAATGTCCGGCGTTTTGACGATTGCCTCCCAAGCTTTTTCTGTAAATTGTTGTGGATTGGTTGGCTGCATTTTCTATAAGAGGTTACTTTTATACCCTAGAGATTATTCTAGATTGACTGGTTTGTCGGCTCCTAGGGGCTTACCGTACCTAGTTCAGGGGGATTTCCCCTCAACTGTGCGATTTAAGTGCCTCAAGTTTATAAGTTGTAATGGATTTAAACGGCTTCTGGGAAAATTTTAGTACAAATGTTTTAATTTTTAACCAAGCTAAAATCTTAATTATCGAAGATGTCCACTGTTTACTAATTACTGATTACTGATTACTGATTACTGTTTACAAGGGCCGAATCTAAAACCTAATTGGTTAAGCTAAAAGCTTTGATATAATTAGTTTATAACCTTCTTTTTGGGTAGGATAATTGCCAGATTCTTTCCTTTGCCTTTTGCCTCTTGCCTCTTGCCTCTTGCCTTCAGAAGCTGATTACTGTTCACTGATGACTGATTACTGTTCACTGTTCACTGATTACTGATTACTGATTACTGATTAAAGCCCACCCTAAAATACTATCTAAGCGATTAAAGATTTAACTTTACTAATGATACCAACTGGGTCAATACCTTGGTGGGGGAATTGTTCCCATAAACCGCCACAACCTTCATGGTGAGTACCGATATAGGCGTATTTAGGAGTTAAACTGCGTTCGAGTAACCAAGAACCATAACGGCTACCTAAACCCGTACGACGGTTAAATGCTTCTACCACTAAAACAAAGGGAGAATTACCAACTTTAGCGATAATTTCTTCATCCACCACATTGAGAGTCGGTTTATTAATTAAACCCACGTCAACACCTTCTTGTTTTAAGCGTTCCACTGCATCTAAAGCGCGGTATAAACCATCTCCAAAGCTGATGATATAACCGGCAGTGCCTTCCCGAATTACTTCATCTTTTCCGGGGACAAAGGTGTAACCATCGCCAAAGAAATTATTACCCTTAGTATCAAGAATATTGGGAGTTTTAGAACGAGTCGAGAAGATAAAACGTAGGCCGGGTTGATAGAAAGTTGCCTCGACACAAGCGGTCATTTGTGCCGCATCGGCCGGGAAATAAAGACGGGTTTCGTAACCGTCATCCAGTCCATTATCGGCAAAGAAATTATTCAAACCAAAGTGACAGGTATTATCTGCCATGTCATCGATACCAGAATGGGAAAAATGACATAAAAGATTAGAATAATTCAAACGCGCCATGGTGATTTCAGAAATACACATTTCTAGAAAAGCGGCAAAGGTGGCGAAAATTCCCTGTTTACCTTTTTCCATACCAAAACCAGCGGCTGCCGAAAGATTGCCCCGTTCCATAATACCGGAAGGAATAAACACTTCGGGATGTTTATCGTGGATAATTTTCAGACCGCAGGAACCCTCTAAATCGCTATCTACTACTAATACCTTAGCCTTGCGTTCTTCCTCGCTCATTTTGCCTAAAAGACTGACTACAGCTTCGCCGAAAACGTTGCGGTTGGAACCCCATTTATCCCCAGAACCGAGGAATTTATAGTCATTAGAAGGCTTCTTAATACTGTTGAGATATTCCACGGCGGCACTGTGTCCTTTTGCCTCTAAATATTTCAAAGCCAAGGGTACAGAAATAACATCATGACCGTGGTTAGAACCTTCTAAACCTTCAATACCGGGACACATGGGACGTTTATTAATAATTGCAATCGGGCCGGGAGTATTAATTGCTTCACAGATATTGCGATACAAACTATCGATATCTTCCCCATCTCCCACTAACACTTTTAGTCCATGGCCAGCGAGAGTTTTAGCCACATCATAACCGGGTAAATATTTGGAAGGATTACCAGCAATCGTCACATCATTATCATCAATAATCAGCTTAACATTGATGTGTTGAGCCACGGCCAAACGGGCAGCTTCTGCGTCATTGCCTTCCTGTTGAGAACCATCGGAACCTAAACAAAAAACGGTTTTTCCGGGGTTAGCTAAAGCGACACCGTTAACGTAGGGCCACATATGTCCTAAACGGCCAGAACTAAATTTTACGCCGGGGGTTAATCCTAATTCCGGGTGTCCGGGGAGTTTAGAATTAGCCTCGCGGTAGTGCATTAATTGTTCTGGGGGTAAAGAACCTTCTAACGCAGACAGGAGATATTGAGTACCGACGCGGTGTCCCGCTTCATCGAAGAAAATTGGTACAAATTGACTAGGTTGACTGCGGAAAAGAGCATCGAGAATCACCACTTCCGGGACGGTATCGTAGGGGCCGCCGGTGTGTCCACCCACACCCCGGGCCGCACCCGTGGCGGTAAAAAAGATGATAGCATCGCGACAGAGTTGGATATTGGCTTTTAGGGTGCTTCTTTGGTGGTCGGTGAGGGTGGGGTTACTGGGGTCAAGACTGATGGGTTTATAGGCAGTCAAATCGATGGGAAAGGCTGTCATTGTCGATTTTCCTTAATGTAGAGAAATAACTATAGTCAGGGAAATCATAGCCTAGAATGTCACCCGATCGATTGATTGAATAATTTCTTATCATAGATACCCCTCACGAATTTTATCGAGTTCGATCGCAAGTTGTCAAATCTTGCGTTCTCTATCGCTATCAGTAGGGGGAACCCGTCGCGGGTCGTTTATCGAGCTTTTGCTCGGATGTGTCAATAATCAGTCCGGTATATTCCCATAAATACAATGAAATTTGTCTGTGCCAATAAGGAACCGAAATTAACAAGGAATAACTCGAACCAAAACTAACAGGGTATCTAAGTAGCGAAAATTGATTTAAAAAAATTCGCTTACTATCTACCACCGCGTCAGGGTTTCCCCCCACAGTCAACCCCGTGACATACTTGCGCTTGACGTTAGCCCCAAGCTTCCATTGAGGATTAGCACCTTGACTTGTAGCGCAAAAAGCAAGTAAACTAGAGCTTAACTGAATCGGCACAGAAATTTCTGGTAAAGGAAAAAACCGCTCTAATTCTGGTCTGTCTCCCGGTGCTGGTTCTGCTGTAAAGCTTTGATTCCAGACAGACTGCCAGTGATTAGAATTACTAGCATTATACGATATCATACAGGTTCTCGTTGATTATCTCTAAATATTCATCAACATCTACCCCGCAGCTTTCAACTATATCAAGATAGTCCGTCGGAGTAATTTCTAAAGAAAAGAAATCTACCAAATCGTCAAATCCGGGCTCTTCTAGGTTCTGTGTGAGCATGGTATAATGGTAACACAGAACAGGAGGTGGGTTATGTGGATAAATTTTGATCAACTCCTCGATTTACCAAATGTAACAGTGGTCAATTATCAAAAAATTGCTCAGACAATTTTCCTAAAGCTCGCTCTTTTAAATGAAACAATTGAATGTCATAATTGCCATCAAATCTTGGACAGAATCAATCAGACAGAGTATAATCTAGTCAGAGATTTATCAATATTAGGCAGTTCAGTATATTTAGAAGTACCACGCCGCCAGTTTCATTGTCAAAAGTGCCAAAAGTATATTAGCGAAAGATTGAGTTTGATCAGATTAAGACAGCATCATACAAGCCGCTATGAATCGATGATTTATGAGAGAGTAAAAAATTGTAAGTAGTGGTGCAAAATAAATTTCCTAGTGAAGAAAGGCAAGAGGCAAGAGGCAAGGGGGGGTTAGATCCCGCATTTCTCACAAACTGAATTGAGAACCTAATTTAGAGGTTGAGAGTTGTGTTTTTAAAAATTAAGAAAAACTCTGAAGGTTGCCGAGCGATAATTCAACAAAACTAGCCAAATTTTTATAGACATCAATGATGCTTCCTCGCACTGACACTACAGAGCCAGCGTTGAGTTTGTTAATATCTCGTTGATCGTTCATCGAAAAATTGGCTCTGAAACCCCGTCCTTTTAGGACGGCTTTATCGGAAAATTGGGTTTAAAACCCCGTCGTTCTAAAAACTCTTTGTCTGGGGTAACTGATGACCACAGCTACTACAAAAGCGATCGGTTGCCGCTACTTTTGCCCCGCATTGACGACAAAATCGCACTTGACTGACGGTTTTTGCGTCTCCCATACTCATTTTCATATCTCCCATTTGCATTTCCATGGGGGCAAAATTCATCGACATATTACCCATTTTCATCGGTTGCATCGGTTGCATCGGTTGCATCGGTGAGGAGGAGAAACTGGTAGCAGTGGTCGATTGAGAGGACTGAGAAACTCCAGAGGTATGAGGAGAGGAAAAACCGATACTGCTTCCTTGAATTTGGATTCTGTGGGCTCCAGTTTCAGTGATAATTTCAATAATTGCCCCTTGGGGAATTATCTCTATTTGGGGTTCTTTTGTCCAAACTCCCGTAGCAAAACTACTGCTAGACTGCTGTTGTTGTCCCACTGCACCACTAGCGAGAGTTACAATCGTCTGCAGCCCTTGATTATCGAGATAGAGACGTTGTCCTGTGGGTAATTCACTATAAATAGCCATATTTTTGACAGGAAAAAGTAAAAAGTAAAAAGTAAAAAGCTAGTTAACACCCCTAGGATCCAGTCTAGCGAGGATAGAAATGTTAGAGGATTTTCTTAAGAATTTTATCGACAAAAAAAGGGTGGTTTCACCCACCCTCACCATGTCTCAAGAAAACAAACTTTTTAACGGACGCTACCGGCTAATTTATCGACCCGAATCGGTTTCATCAGGTACAATTTGAGGAATTGCCAAGCGTTAGAGGCGAAGATAGGCAATTTCTTCAGTAATTTAACCGGTGCGGCACTGTTTTCGCTATCGATCGCCCGTAATCCCTCGTTATTGCCAACACAAATCTCTAGGCGATCATAAAATTCGGGACTATCCACATCGAGAATAATCGGGAAGACGCGGCCGGCGGTTTCATTGGTCTTCTCGATCACATACTTATCGTACTCGCGAGCGTCCAAACCGAGAATGGCGTAGAAACCAGAACGCTGAGTATCATTGAGATACATCGTAGCGAAGACCGAAAGCAGGAAGAAACGACACCAGAGACGAGCGCGCCAATCATTAAGAATATCAGGCTGCGCACGCATGATCGCATCAAAGAAGTCCCCGTGACGGTTTTCGTCTTGACACCAATTCTCGAAGAAGTTAAAAATCGGATAAACCCGATCTTCGGGATGTTGTTCGAGATGACGATAAATGGTGATATAGCGCCAATAACCGATTTTTTCGGAAAGATAGGTGGCGTAGAAGATAAATTTCGGTTTAAAGAAGGTGTAGTTACGGCTTTTGGTTAAAAATCCCAAGTCAAGGGAGAGGTTAAAATCCGATAAAGCCTTATTAAGGAATCCAGCGTGACGCGCTTCGTCCCGGGACATGAGGTTAAAGCATTCTGCAAGGAGGGGATTTCTGTTTTTTAAACGTCTGCCGAGTTCTTTGTAGAGAAGAAAGCCAGAAAATTCGGCCGTGCAGGATCTTTCCAGAAATTCCACGAATAAGCGGCGAGTTTCGCCATCGATATGCTCCCAAGAGCGATCGAATTCTTGATTGCGAACGAAGTGATGCCGGTTATAATCGGTACGGAATTCCTCTAAAATCGCTTTCAGTTCTTCCTCGTTAGCGGCGATCGACATTTCCGCCATCGCTTCAAAATCAGTGGTGTAGAAGCGGGGAGTGAGGATCGTTTCTTTAGCGGGAACTTTTATACCCGGACGGATTTCCTCGAATTCTGGTTTTTGGATCGTGCTGACCATAGGGATTATTGATTTTACTCTGGGATGATGATTGAGACGAGTAAAGGCTCTGAGGTGATAATGACGAGCCGCGAAAAAACGGCTAGGATTCACTATAGCAAGCTCTCAGCCCTAGACTCCCTTCCTGTTCATTAAAAGTTACAACTCTTAATTAAGCTGTGTGAACAAACGCGGATTTTTCGCTCGGAGTCTTGATAAATGTTCGGGGATAGGGAGCGGGGTGTGGGAAGTGGGAAGTCGGGTGTAAGGTGTCGGGTGTCGGGTGTCGGGTGTCGGGTTTTACCCATTTTCAGGTGGTCAATTACCTAATTTTCAGGGAAAAAGTGCCTAAATTTCCCCCCCCGATCACTCTAATGGCTGCCACTTTTTGATTTCAAAAAAGCCTAAAGATATTATCCAACAAGGTTTTTAGATTTATTCGGCAAACCCTAATTAGTTAACCCTGAATTGCTTTAGCTAATTGCACGTGAAGTTTATGACTGGCTTTAAAAGCCATGTAATGACCTGTGGGAATAGTTCCCAGTAAACTCAAATCACCAATTAAGTCCAATAATTTATGTCTTGCTGGCTCATTTTCAAACCGTAAAGGAGGATTTAACCATTGATTTTGATCGCAGACTAAAGCATTTTCTAAACTGCCTCCTTTAATTAAACCAGCCTTTTGTAAATATTCAATTTGATCGGCAAAACCGAAAGTCCGGGCAGCTGCGATCGCTTGACTAAAACTTTCCTGATCAGGACTCCAACTATACCATTGATTACCGATGGGTTTATAGGTAAAATCGATCCCGTAGGTAAAACGTAATTCAGGGGAAGGAATCGCCGCCACAAAAGCATCTCCTTCGTACAACCAAATCGGTTGAGAAATAGTTAAATCTGATGGAGAAAAAGAGTTATCTAAACCAGCATTTTCGATCGCTTCTACCCAGATTTTGGCCGAACCATCGAGGAGGGGAATTTCCGCACCATCCACCTCAATGCGAGCATCCTCTACCCCCAAAGCGGTTAAGGCCGCTAATAAATGCTCAACGGTTCTAACCTTGGCTTCTCCTTGTCCCAATTCCGTTGATAAAGTCGTTTGGTAAACCGAAGAAACTAGAGCGGGAATAATCGGTTGATTGGCTAAATCTCTGCGGACAAAATAACGTCCTTCCCCCGGATTTGCCCCACAGACGCACACCCGTGTTATCTCCCCCGAATGCAGGCCAATTCCCGATAATTCAAATTGTTTAGCGATAGTAGAAACCATAATTATTAAGTAATAAAGCTTTTATCAGTGAACAACAAAAAGAACTAAATTTATCGATAACTGATCACTGATAACTGATAACTGATTAGAATCGTTCCCCGATACCGAAATGGAGACGAGAACCACCATCGACATTAAAACCGTAGTCAACCCGAATTTGGCCGACGGGAGATTGTACCCGAACACCTAAACCGTAACCGAGACCGGTACCGGGTAAACCCCGGACAATCCCGGGTTGACCGGGGACATCCCCTTGGGAACCAATAGTAGTGCCGAAATCGACAAATAACGCCCCCCCAATAATTGCTACTATGGGAAAACGATATTCGGCCGTCGCTTGGAAATAACTGCGACCGCTACCCACTTCTCCCTCGGCGTAACCCCGTACAGAGTTACTACCCCCAACGATAAAAGCATCGTAGGGGGGTAAATCGCCTAATACTGTCCCTGCTTGCACATTAAAAGCGAGGGATTGCTGACCTTTAAAAATATCGGTTTCAAAGAGATTAAAGGGATTAATAAACCGAACGGGGATAAAGTAACTGTAACTACCCCGAACACGAGTGCCGAAAATACTGCCAGAACCGACCGGAATAGTTTGTTCTAAACCTAGACGCAGGAAAGAACCACTGGTGGGCTGCAGGGGATTATCGCGAAAATCTCGAATAGCGCCAATATTTAGAGAAAGTATATCATCGATCCCAGAGGAACTAAAAGCCAGTTGTTGACTGCCAAAACCATTGAGAGGTGCAGACAGGGGGGAGATGTCACCATTGGCATTTTGCACCTGTACCTGTTGATAGTTAAAGCCTAGGGAAACCACCCATTTTGGTTTCGTAAACACATCGGGGGCCAAAGGACGGACAAAAGTAATACCGCCACCCGTCCGGACGATACGGGGACTATCATTATCGTTAAGCGTCCGAATCGAGGAATTTTCCCCATCATAAACCAGAGAAATCGACTGTCGCCGGAAAACGTTCACCGTGTAGGAAGTGCGGAAATTATCCTTGGCAATCCAAGGATCGGAAAAATTCAGATCAAATAAAAATTCCCGTTCCCCTAACTGGACTTCTGCCCCTAAAGTTTGGTTATTACCGCCAAAATTGCGCTGTTGATAGCTAACAGTCCCGAATAAGCCCGCATTCGAGCTAATACCACCCCCAGCAGCCACGGAACCGGTATTACCTTCCACCACATCGACGTTAACAATCACCTCCCTTGGGTCGCTGCCGGGAGAAAAAGACAGACGCACATCCTCGAATAAACCGAGACCGAAAACACGCTGTAAATCCTGTTGGGCCGTATTGCGGTTAAAAATATCCCCCGCTTTTAGGCGCATTTCCCTAGTAATGATAAATTCTCTAGTTTTACCCTTGACCGGTTCCTGTTCGACGTTAAAGTAGCGTACTTGAATTTTTTCGATTAAACCTTCGGAAATGACCAGAATCACCCTACCATCGGGAGTGACTTGCGGCGCACCGATTACCTGGGCCAGATCATAGCCGTTTTTGCTGTACCAGTCATTGATTTTTTTTACCCCCGCCTGTAATTCCCGCAAATTCAGGGTTTTGCCGTATTGACTAGCGAAAATTTCCTCGACCACCCCGGCAGGTAAAATCGATTTGTCCATAGTTTCCGGGGCAATTTGAATCTGTACGCCCTGAAAAACGGGGTTAGGTTGCACCTCAAAGGTGACTCGCACCCCTAGAGGCGTATCTTGGGGAACTGCCCGCACATCAGCAAAAAAGCCCGTGGCAAAAACGGCGTTAATATCTTCTTGCAGTTGCGATCGAGTCGTGCTTCGTCCTGGTCGGGTGCGAATGGTATTATAAACTAGATTTTCTAATTCTCGATCGGCCCCCTGTACTACCACTTCGGCCACCAAAACTCGCGACTCCTCCGCCGCCACCGGTGGGGCTGTTGTGGGAGTTTCTGCGGGGCTTGGGGTTTCCGTCGGGGTTTCCGGCGGTGCTGCCACGGGTGGCGTAGTTTCTCCCGTCGCAGGAGGAAACTGTACTATCTGCTCGACGCGGGGAAAAACCGTTTCTTGCGGTTCTTCTTCGGCCATTACCGTCCCGTGAAATAATCCGAAAATAGCCAGCAGCAGGGCCAGCGAGGAATATCGCCCCGAAAAATTGAGATTTTTAAGCACTTCCACACACCCATTAACACCATTATGGTTTTGTTTGTTTTCTCTGCCCGAGAAATTTAACGAACGTTAAAACTCTAGCAGATTGCTTACTCTCAGTAAATCCCAGCTTGACCGGTGACTAAAGAGATACTGCATCAGGTCTGATATTGGTCAGCCGTCAGCATTAAGTTTTTATC
This sequence comes from Microcystis sp. M113S1, assembly GCF_020246945.1. NCBI lineage: Bacteria > Bacillati > Cyanobacteriota > Cyanophyceae > Chroococcales > Microcystaceae > Microcystis > Microcystis sp. M113S1. Next base: position 15,386 of record NZ_JADBSA010000271.1, read on the forward strand.
TTGCCATATCTTAGCTTTTTCCGGTTTGGCTCTATCCCAATTCACCCTCTAGAATTATTGCCACCTCGGTGGGCGCACAATTAATTACATATCTTCCTAACTCACCAAAATTAAAAACAATTAAGTTTATTCTCCCGGGAATCCCCCACCTTTTTACACCAGCGCAGATGTCAACGTCTTATTTGTAATAACTGTACCAGTTGCGAGACCTGTTGGCGATTAAACATTTGTAGCAGGGTACTAGCTACTAATTCCGGTTCTAGGGTGATCAGGATTTGTGGTAATTTGGCGGTGGCTAATAACTGCAATTCTTGACTGACGGTGATTTCTTCCCCGCAACCCCATTCCAATAAATCACTAGCTTGTTTTAATTCTTTAATAATAACCGGGGCGAGAGTGCGGTAGGAATGTTTGGGGTTAGCCAGGGCTGATTGGGCATTTTTAACTAAATATTGCCACTTTTGCTGTTCTGAAGCCAATTGAGACAGAGATAAATTTAATTTTTGTAATTGCTGACGGGAAGCACTGGTTTCTTCCTGTTTGAACAGTTGCAACATCTGTTTGAGGATATCTCTGACGCTGATGGAAATAGAAGAGGTTGCTGCAATCGCTGGGGTAGATTTTTTTTTGTCGAGAAGATAGTTAAGATGGGACTGTAATTCGGCAAAAGTAGGTTCACCTTTTTTAACGATAGCATTAGCTTCCTCGGCTTGCAAACCTAATGGACCGGGCAGCTTATCGATCAATATCTGAAGCAGATCATAACCCTTGAGGAACAAAGATTCTAATTTTTGATCCACTTGTATGGTATTTTCTTTCAGTATTTTGAAAGCATCCTCAAGACGGTGAGCAGTTTTTTGGATACTGCTATAACCTAACATGGCCGCCCCCCCCTTGATGGAATGGGCGGCACGAAACATCTCGTTCATCTGTTCAGTATTGTTCACGAGATTGCCTAAGTCTAAAATCCCCTGTTCCAAAGTTTCCAGGTGTTCTTTTGCTTCTTCGATGAAATAGCCGAGAATTTTCTGTGCGTTAGCGGAGTCCAAGGTCTTATCCCCCCTTATCACGATGCTGTCTAGTCCTAGATTGCCCAGTTTTTCAGGAAATATATCAGTTATGGGGCAATGGCTAGGAAAACTGGCCCAGACGGACACAAGCTAAGTTCAAAATCAACGGCCACAAAGGTTCTCAGCTTCTCTTGCTCAAAATAGATCGATACAACGGCAGGCAAAAAGCTAAGGAAAGAATCGGGGATGGGAGCAAGCTGACTAGAAATTATTATTGATCAGAGGGAACTGAGTTGTTGACTATCTAAGATTACCCCAAAATCGACCCGGCGATCGAGAGGGACTGAATAAAAAATTAAATTGCGGAAGATACTTAGTACAAGTAAACTAGAAAGTCAGCAGCAGCAGTTCTAATCAAGGGACTAGCAAAAAACCCTAAGGTCTGAAAGGCTGATGTAGCAAGGGATAGAAAAAAGATCAAAAAATTTTGCCAAAAGGGGTTGACAAACTTAGGGAAGTTAGATACATTGGTAAATGCG